>JAURXC010000366.1 GCA_030654645.1 Deltaproteobacteria bacterium
GGCCGGACTTTGTGACGACTGCGGGCAGTGTCGCGAATTATGCCCCTCGTCGTTTGAACAGGAAGCGCCGGTTGATGGGGAGTGTTTCCGCTGTAAGAGTTGTGAACAGGGCTGTCCGAACTCCAGGGTCTCATTCCGACCAGTCTTGCAGCTGAAAAATGCGGGACCTCTGATCCCGGAGAGACGTGTGTTGCTGGGTGGAATGGCAACCGGTTTGTTGCTGGTTGTGCCGGCCCGTTTCCGTTTCCCTGAAAGTGAGTCGCGGTTGCTGCGACCTCCTGGTGTGCGCGATGAAAACGAATTCCTGAAAAAATGCGTACGTTGCGGCGAATGCATGAAAGTCTGTCTCAAAAACGCGCTGTATCCGGCCACCTGGCAGTCCGGCATCGAAGGCTTTTACACTCCGGTGGTGATTCCGCGGCTTGGTTACTGCGAGTATAACTGTACTCTGTGCGGCCAGGTCTGCCCCACCGCTGCAATACCGGATTTGGATGTTGGAAACAAACAATGCGAGGTGCTGGGCAAGGCGGTTTTCGATAAAAACCACTGTCTGCCGTTTGCAAAAAAGATTGATTGCATTGTCTGTGAAGAGCATTGTCCGATTCCGGACAAGGCGATACGGTCCAGACAGGTGAAGATGACCGGTCAGGGTGGCGCCGAACGGATCGTGATGGAACCGTATGTAGTTGAAGACATTTGTAACGGATGCGGCATCTGCGAAAATGTATGTCCGCTTGAAACAAAGGCTGGTATTCAGGTTTTTGCCGTCAGGAATCGCACTCCGATTGTCCGTTCAACCGCTCAAAATTATCTGCCGGATAAATCGGTATATCCGGAGTATGATACCAGATAAGCTGTTTACAATTGGATCGGTATCATCGAATTCCAGCTTAATGGATTGACTTGTCAGCCGTTTATCAGTAATATTCGCTCCTTACTGTGTTCAATTTATCCAGCTTCGGGAAGGCCTGTTATGCAGAAAATTCCATTGATGCTTGCAAAAGCGGGGATGGTTTTGGCACGAGACGTTTTTCGTGGCGATT
>JAURXC010000375.1 GCA_030654645.1 Deltaproteobacteria bacterium
GAAGGCCATGCCGTCGGCACACTGCTTCTCGATCAGGTCGAAGAGCATCTCCTCGTCCAGCTTGTTGGGATCGCCGTATTTCCGGGCCGCCTCACAGAAAGCCTGGTAGAGCGGCACGTTGCCGACCGGCAGGTCCACGGCTGCGATCACCTCGCGCCGCACCCGGTCCAGGTCGCCACCCACCGAAAGCTCCATCAGCGTGTCGGCCCCCGATTCCTGGGCGGCAATGGCTTTGCGCACTTCGGCGGCATAGTCGATAATGTCGGAGGAAGTGCCGATCGAGGCGTTGACCTTGGTGGACAGTCCCTTGCCGATGCCGGCGATGCGGGACGGTTTGCGGTTATGGTTCCAGGGGATCACGATCTTCCCCTCGGCCACCATCTGCAGGATATACTCGCTGGAGAGTTCCTCCTGGGTGGCAACGGCGGCCATCTGGGGTGTAAGGATGCCCTGGCGGGCGGATTCAATCTGGGTCAGCATGTGTTCTCCTTTTTGACTGGTATCTTGTTATTCTCATTTATTTACAGCAACCCCTCTAAATCTCCCCTTGTCAGGGGAGACTTCAAAGCATCCCCCCTGATAAGGGGGGACTGAGGGGGGTTGGATTTATATGTGTAATAGCATGTGGATATCCGCCTACCGTACTGCCGAAATGACAATCAACACCAGAATCTCATTCAACTCATTGATGCAGCCGATCACGTCCCCGGTGATGCCCCCCAGCCGGTGCTGGAACCAGGCTTTCAGCAACCAGGTGAAGACCATGACAACGAACAGCACCACCAGCCCCATGGTTCCCAGCAGCAACCAAGCCGCCACCAGCGCCAGCCCCCAGGCCAGCAGCAGTTGCAAAGTACCCGCCCCAACGGTCATGACCGACCCCAGCCCGTCCTGGCGGGCGTTACGGGCATAAACTATCGTCTGCACCTGGCCGAAACGGGCCAGAACCGGGAACAGCAGCAGCGCCTGCCACTTGTGTTCGAGCGGCACCGCCAGCAGTGCCTGCCACTTCAGCAACAGCCCCAGCACCAACCCGACCGCGCCGACCGCGCCGACGTGGGAATCCTTCATCACCGCCAGGAAACGCTCGCGCCCACCCCGCGCCGCCAGCCCATCGCACACATCGGCCAGGCCGTCCAGGTGCAGCGCGCCGGTCACCGCCGCCAGGGCCGTAATCAGCAGCGCATCGGTCAGCGGACGAGCCAGCCAGGGCGCAACCAGCCAGTTCAGCGCAACCAGCAGGGCGCCGATGGTCAGCCCCACCAGCGGGAAGACCGCCGTGGAGCGACCCAGGTCCTCCTTTTCGCAACGGGTGTCGAAGGGGAGAGGAATGATGGTAAGAAATTGTAAGGCAATCAGATAAAGGCGCATAAATCCGGCGGTTATATTGGAATTTGTTTTATCAAATATTTTTTGTCAGGCACTTCGGTGATTATACGGAGCCGAGGATGACCATATTCGCCAATCCTCCCGATTGTTGGCATTTATTTTCTGCTTTGCATAAGCGCGTGATGGCTTTCCAAGACAAATAAAGTCTTGAAAAGCACCGTAAACAGCTCTATATTTAGAGCTGAACAAAGGAGGCAATTATGAACATGGACACGATTTACGCCGATTATTCTATCAGTATGTCGGAATTCAAAAAAAACCCGTCTCAGGTACTACGCGCTGCCGGAGAAAAACCGGTGGCGATCCTTAACCATAACCGACCGGCATTTTATATGGTAACACCTAAAATCTTCGAGATGTTGGTCGAAGCGCTTGCCGACCGGGATCTGACAGAGCTTGTCCGGCATCGGCTTTCACAAAAGGATCGCAGTATCGAGGTAGACATTGACGCCGTCTGAAGCCGACAAGGGGAAATCCGTATACCGCCTCAAGTTCGTGCCGGATGCTCTCAAGGAATGGCAAGCCCTTGACGGCAGTATTAAAGAACCCCTGCGCAAAGCGCTGAAAAAACGTCTGGAGCACCCTCACATGCCAGGTGCGGAGTTGCACGGCAACCTGCATGGCTGCTACAAGATCAAGTTACGAAAACAAGGTTACCGCCTGGTTTATCAGGTTGAGAACGATGTTCTGGTGGTACTGGTGCTGGCCATTGATCGCAGGGAAGACTTGGCGACTTATCATGCTGCAATGCTTAGGATGTTAGATAAATGACCCCTTATCCATATCCAATTTGGTGCCTGTCCCCTTATTGCCCCCCCGGTCACCTCACACACTTCCCGGTCAACAATTCACTAGCGTACCCAGCCTCTTCAACACTATGTTCGGGCGTGTAGGGCATATCCACGGCTACCACGTCTCATTTCCCACTGCATCGCCGGTGCTTACTTCATGGTGAAGATTATCATCCGTAACTCCTGCCAGCAGCGTATCCAGGGTTGGCTCCTCAGGCTCAATCAGCGTGATGACGAGCTTACCTTCAACCTCGGACAGATCGACCCTGCTTCCCGACCGGATACTATTTTTCTGTGCAAACGCAACAATTCGAGTGTTGGATAGTTCTCTCACGCTGCTTGCCGATATGCGAGAGTTTCCCAGCCGATGCAGGCGAGCTTGATGTAGATGGGAATGGGCTTGTGTCCTCCATGATAATAGACAACGGTTCGTCGCGTGATCCCAAGTGCATTCGCCGCAGCGCTCAGTGAAAGCCCGTTGCGCTCCATCCAGGCATTGAACTCGGATACCGGAAACGCGAACCCGGCCTGCTCTTTTCCGAGCCTGTAGAGTGAATCAGCGTCGATGCCGATTTCACCATCAGACCACTCGACCCCATGTCCCCATTCTTCGACCACGGCAGAGGCAAAGAATGCCGACTCTTTCAACTTCTCATAACCTGGTGAGTTCAGATATTCGGAAACATCAACCCGGGTCTGTTTGCCGGAACGCCACAGTATCGTCAATAGCGACGGCGCTTCAGCGATAATTGCCTTGATCGTTTGCTGATTCATAAACTATCTCCGGTTCGTACCACTCGGACAATATCCGTTCCCTGTTCTCTGTTGCCCAGATATGTCCTGATAGCACCTGATTCAGTGCGTCACCCCGGCCTGCTCGAAGGTGGCCATCTCCTTCAGGATCTTTACGCCCGCCTCGATCAGCGTCATGGCCAGCGCGGCTCCGGTTCCCTCCCCCAGCCTCAGGTTCAGGTCCAGGATCGGTTCGGCCCCGATCCGCTCCAGCATGAAACGATGACCTATTTCCACCGACTGGTGGGCGGCGAAGATGTAGTCGCGCACATGGGGGTGCAGTTCCGAGGCGATCAGCGCGCCGGCGGTGGAGATGAAACCGTCGATCACGACCGGAATCGAGTTGGCTGCGCACCCCAGCACCAGCCCGGCAATGGCGGCGATTTCCAGGCCGCCGACCTTGGACAGCACGTCCAGCGGATAATTCCCGTCCGGCAGGTTGACTTCCAGGCCTGCTTTAATGACCCTGATCTTGTTCAACAGGGCAATATCGCTGATGCCGGTGCCGCGATGGGTGACCTCGGCCACCGTTTTTCCGGAGATGGCGGCAATGATGGCCGAAGAGGGCGTGGTGTTGCCGATGCCCATTTCACCTGTGCCGACCAGCCCGATCCCTTCAACCCGGCACTGGTCGGCCAGATCGATGCCAACTTTCAGCGCCGCCAGCGTCTCTTCCCGGCTCATGGCCGGCCCCTTGGCAAAGTTACGGGTACCTCGGGCAACCTTCCTGTGGATCAGTCCGGAAACATTTTCAAAATCATGATCGACCCCCACATCCACCACCCGTACCTCGGCCCCGGCATGGCGGGCCAGCACGTTGACCCCGGCCCCGCCGGCCAGGAAGTTCAGCACCATCTGGCGCGTCACCTCGCTGGGATAGAGTGAAACACCCTCCTGCACGATGCCGTGATCACCGGCAAAGGTGAAGATCACCTTTTTGGAAAGATCCGGATCGGAGGCGCCGCTGATCGCCACCAGCCGCCTGGCGAACTCCTCCAGGCGTCCCAGCGAGCCGGGCGGCTTGGTCTTGTTATCCAGCCGGGACTGAGCCTGTTGCAGCAGTTCGACGCTGACGGGTTTGATGCGATTTATGGTGGATTGTACAAAGTTCATTTCAAGCTCCTTTTGGCAAACAGGCCAAAACATTACCACTGAGAAAAACAGGAGGAAAAAGCAAACCATTTTAACCTGGGAAAAACATTTAGCCACAGAGCACACAGAGTTCACAGAGTAAAATCAAAAAGATTCGCCCTTATTCTGTTACTCCAAACAGATGACGACCTGAATATGAATGTCTTGACATATTTCTATGTGTACTCGTTTAAAAGCGTCTGCTTTTGGATGTGCCCTATCTATACGGTTAATTGATATACCATCCGCCTTTTCTCTGTGTGCTCTGTGTCCTCTGTGGCCTGCTTTTTATTTGCACAGTTTATTTCAATCTCAAAGGTATCCCGCTGATCACTACATGCACCTCGTCCGCCGCCGCCGCCAGCAGCTGGTTGGCCCGGCCGGCGATGTCTCGGTAGAGTCGCGCCAGGCGGTTCTCAGGGACAATGCCCATGCCGACCTCGTTGCTGACCAGGATCACCGTCGATTTAAGCTCCCGCAAGCACTCCGCCAGTTGCCGGACATGGGACAGGACCAGTTCTTCAAGATCCCCTTCTGATATTTCACTGGCAAACAGCAGGTTGGATAGCCAGAGGGTGATGCAATCCACCAGGATCACACCATGGCGGCCATCGCAACCCTTAAGCGCCAGCAACAGATCGAGTGGTTCCTCCAGTGTGTGCCACTGTTCTCCGCGCCGCTCCCGGTGCTGACGGACGCGCTCCTCCATCTCGACGTCCAGCGTCTCGGCCGTGGCCAGGTAGCAGAGCGGAGCAGGGAATTCCAGCGCCAGTTTTTCCGCAAGTACGCTCTTGCCGCTACGCGCCCCGCCCGTGATCAGTATTGTCAGTGCCATGATGCCCTCCTCCATATCAAAAAAGCCCCGGTCCATGGGAGGACTGGGGCTCGAAAACCGGATTGGCGGATACGATCTGGCTTCGGCCCCTCGTTCCACGGAGGTCCCAAAACATTATCGGAATGGCAGGTTTCCTGGCTCCAGGGTCATCTTACCGGCCGCGCCTTCCCAGTTTACCCAGTGGCTATTTGCGGCTTTCATCACCTGTTACAGTTGCGGGACAGCGAAGGAATTGCACCCTCTTCCCTTTTACCCGTGCCTTGCGGGACACGGCACCAAGACCGTTTGGTGAAACATTTATGGGGAGTTTTGTAGCAATCAGCCATATGAAAGTCAAAGACAAAGTGCGAATGCGGATTTTTTATTTTTTACCCCTTGATTTTTGCAAGGGCGCTGTTTATATTCCGGGAGTGTTAGCACTCAGTCATGGCGAGTGCTAATTCTGTCTCTACCAAAACACCACCAAAAGGATAGAAAGGAGAAGTACAGATGAATTTAAGACCACTTCAGGACCGCATCATTGTCAAGAGAATGGAAGAGGAGCAGAAGACAGCCGGAGGACTCTTTATCCCCGAGACCGCCAAGGAAAAACCGCAGCGCGGCGAGATCGTGGCTGTCGGCAACGGCAAGAAGACCGAAGAGGGCAAAGTTCTGCCGCTGGATGTAAAAGTCGGCGACAAGGTTCTTTTCGGCAAGTATGCCGGCACAGAAATCAAGGTTGACAACGAAGAATACCTGATGATGCGTGAAGACGACCTGCTGGCCGTGGTTGAATAAAGCTTCGTAGGGGCGAATCTTGTATTCGCACTGCTTGATCAACAAACAAAAACGGGCGATTACAAGAATCGCCCCTACAATACAACCAAATATCATGGAGGAATAACAGATGGGTGCAAAGATTATCAAGTTTGACCAGGAAGGACGCAACGCGATCCTGAAAGGCGTCAATATTCTCGCCGATACCGTGAAAGTGACTCTGGGACCCAAAGGTCGCAACGTTGTCATCGACAAATCCTACGGTTCACCGCTGATCACCAAGGACGGCGTAACAGTTGCCAAAGAAATCGAACTGGACGACAAGTTTGAAAACATGGGTGCACAGCTGGTCAAGGAAGTTGCTTCCAAGACTTCCGACGTTGCCGGCGACGGCACCACCACCGCCACTGTTCTGGCCCAGGCCATCTACAAGCAGGGTTCCAAACTGGTTGCAGCCGGTCACAACCCGATGGAAATCAAGCGCGGCATCGACAAGGCTGTTGAAGCCATCGTGGCCGAGCTGAAAAAAATCTCCAAACCGATCAAGGATCACAAGGAAATCGCCCAGGTCGGCACAATCTCCGCCAACAACGACAAGACTATCGGCGACATCATTGCCGAAGCCATGGAAAAAGTCGGCAAGGAAGGCGTAATCACCGTCGAGGAAGCCAAGGCCATGGAAACCAGCCTGGAGACCGTCGAAGGTATGCAGTTCGACCGCGGCTACCTGTCCCCCTATTTCGTTACCGATCCCGAGCGCATGGAGTGCTCGATCGAGAACGCCATGATCCTGATCCACGACAAGAAAATCTCCAAC
>JAURXC010000377.1 GCA_030654645.1 Deltaproteobacteria bacterium
GTCGGCCCTTTCAAGCAGGTGCGCCATGGTTTCGCCATCTTTCAGCATGGCCTGGCAGCGGGCTTCGATCGGGGCGGCAACGCTCTCGCCGGCTTCCCGGCTGATTGCGGTTATCAGCGGGTAAAGGGATATTTCAACCCCCAGAAAGAGAGCGCTGGAGTTGGTCTGGATTTCCGGACAGTTGAAGACCGTAGCGGAAATGCCATTGGATGTTGCCTGCTCGGCGATGCTCTCCAGCCGCATCTTGGCAATGCCCTGAACGTATGGGGTGTATGACTGCCAACGATATTCGCCGCCTACCAAAACACCGGTGCCGTGGTATCCGTAGGCGGAGTAAATTACTCTTGCGCCGGATGCCGCGGAGCGTTCGCGCAGTCCGGCTGTTTCGTCGATCAGGTAGCGGAAAGTGTCGGCAGTGACTTCATTGAAGCTGGTATCGCACAGGCGGCCCAACTTGCAGTTCCAGAAAGCTTCAGATGACAGGTACTTATCTCCGGTGCCCTTGAAAACACGATTCAGCAGCGGCATGAAAACCCTGGCACGGGGAATCCCGCCGGCCATTGAATGGGCCAGTAATATATTGGCGCCGGCGGGAATGCGGGTTTCCAGTTCTTTGGCCACCTGCGAGATTGCCGCGCGAAAACGTGCTGTACCCGCGGAACAGGCTTTCTCGATGAGCCCGTCCGGGAAACTGATTGAGTCCCAATCGTCCGGACGTGCTTTTTTCAGCAATTCGGAAATCGAAGGCTGGCCATCAACTGATTCCATGTCAAAGCCGGCTTCCAATGGAACGTTGATGACCGGGCCGCCGAGAAGCGACTCGGCTTCGGCCAGTTCGTCTGCATTCAGCGGGCGCAATGAGCCGTCGCTGTCGCGGCGTCCCACGGTGGTTCCGATCACGTTCATGCCGATTCGTCTGGCCTCTTCAATCAGGCCGTTGGCGTAGCCGCGCCCGAAAAGTTCACCCACCAGAACCAGCACATCTCCGGCTTTATATCGGCCTGTTTCAGGCAGTTGTGTCATTGGTAGATATTCTGTCATCAAATCCTCCAGCATGATAAATACAATAGTACTGTTTAACACGAACTGCACTCTCATGTGAACAGAAAAAGCTGCCGTGACATCAAAGGAGATACATGTTATCCTGTTGCAAAAATAGCGCGGGAGCGTACCTGATAGTGAACAATGATATAATTCTGCTTGGACACGGCAGCGGCGGCAGACTTTCCCACCAACTGCTGGATGAACTAGTTATTCCGATCGTGAGCGGAATGGATGTTGCCGGACAGAACGACGCCGCGCTTCTCGAACCCATCCCCGGCCGACTGGCCTATACCACCGATTCATTCGTTGTAGATCCGATTTTTTTCCCGGGTGGAACCATCGGCAGTCTGGCGGTGCATGGCACGGTCAACGATCTGGCCATGATGGGAGCCAGGCCGCTCTGGCTGAGTGTCGGCCTGATCATCGAGGAAGGTTTCAGCCGGGCCGAGCTGAAGACGATTCTTGAAGACATGCGTCAGGCGGCCGATGCGGCCGGTGTGCGTATCGTCACCGGTGATACCAAGGTCGTTCCGCGCGGCAAGGCCGACAAGATCTTCATAAATACCTCCGGCATCGGCGCAGTGGAACATCACATCACGATCCACGGCGCCAACGCCAGGGTTGGAGATGTGATTATAATCAGCGGTACGATTGGTGATCACGGCATTGCGGTAATGGCCGGTCGCGAAGGACTTGAAGTCGGCACTGATATCGTCAGTGACTCGGCGGCACTTAACGGTCTGGCAGCTGAAATAATTGCCGCGGTGGGGGACTCCCTGCACGTGCTGCGCGATCCAACCCGTGGCGGCGTGGCTACCACCATCAAGGAGATCGCCCAGCAGTCCGCGGTGTCGATTACGCTGAGTGAAGAGGCCTTGCCGGTTAATCCGGCCGTACGCGGAGTCTGTTCGATTCTTGGGCTGGATCCGCTTTTTGTCGCAAACGAAGGGAAACTGCTGGCGTTCGTGGCGCCGGATGCCGCGGATTTGGCCCTGGCGGCCATCAGGCGTCATCCACTCGGCGCCAACGCCGCCGTGATCGGCACGGTCGAAGAATCACCTGCGGGTCGGGTCCGGATGGAAACCGTGGTCGGCGGTATGCGGGCGGTGGAGATGCTGTCCGGGGAACAGCTGCCGCGCATCTGTTAAGCGCCGGATAGCTGTATACTTATCAGGGGATTTTGGTCATGGCAAAGGAAAAAACTCCCGTAACCGCGGCTGTGCGGATGCTGCGAGCCGAAAAGGTGAATTTTACGGACCATCTCTACGCGTACCAGGAAAAGGGCGGTACATCGAACTCTTCACGTGAGCTTGGAGTCGATGAACACGCCGTCATCAAGACCCTGGTGATGGAGGATGAAAACCGGCAGCCGATGATCGTTCTGATGCATGGCGACCAGCAGGTGTCAACCCGTGAGCTGGCCAGAATTATCGTCGCGAAGCATGTTTCACCATGTTCTCCTGATATTGCCCAGAAACACACCGGTTACATGGTTGGTGGAACCTCGCCCTTTGGGACACGCCGCCAGATGCCGGTATATATGGAAAAAACCATTGCCGGTCTGCCGAAAATTTACATCAACGGCGGCAAGCGCGGGTATCTGGTCGGTATCGAACCGGGAGAGCTGATCAGGGTCTTGAAACCGACCGAAGTTGCGGTTGGTACCGAATCGTAGGGTAAAAGTTGTTTTCTGAGTTTTTCCGGAAGATAATTAGTTTGTCGGCACACTAATCCTGTTTATCAGGGTCGGGAAAGGAATCGGGATGATCAGAAAAGCCAAAATAGGTGATGTAAAAGATATTCAAAAGCTGTTGATGACCTTTGCCAATCGGGGAGACATGCTCTCCCGTTCGCTGTCCGAATTATATGAGTCATTGCGTGATTTTTATGTTTTTGAGGAAGAGGGCAAACTGCTGGGAGCCGCTGCGCTGCACATCGTCTGGGATGATTTGGCGGAGGTGCGCTCGGTGGCCGTTACAGAGGATGCCGGCCGCAAGGGGATCGGCAGCCAGCTGGTGCAGGCCTGCATCGCTGAAGCCCGGCAGATCGG
>JAURXC010000121.1 GCA_030654645.1 Deltaproteobacteria bacterium
AAAGGCGTACTGTTCGGGGTTGTTGGTGACCAGCAGCACCTCGGGAAACAGCTCCGAAAAACGGCGATATATCGCCTCGATGAAACGGCCCCCTTGGAAGGGGAGCAACGCCTTGTTGCTCCCCATGCGCGAGGAGTGCCCGCCTGCCAGGATCACGCCGGTGACATCGGGGATGAGAGGATTGGTTGAAAAGCAACCCCTCCCCCGCCTCCCCTTGTCAGGGGAGGTGCTTTCAATCCCCCCCTGACAAGGGGGGCCAGGGGGGTTGGTTCTGCAGATATGATTCACGCCTCGACACCCTTGGCCTGCCCGTGCTCGTGTCCGTCCACCTCATGGAAATGGTCCGGGAGCGAGTAGTCAACCGTTTCGGGATGGTGTTCGAAGATCGGGAAATACTTGGCCAAAAGCACGAAGAACAGGATGTGGCCGGCGATGATGCCGATCGTCACCAGCGATTCGACGACCGACGGGTAGTAGATCACCTGGTCGGCCTGGATCATACCGAACATCGAGACATTGAAGCGGTTCAGCACCACACCGAAAATGATCATGCTCGCGCCGCGCAGTTGCATGCGGTTATCCTCGCGGTTGGACTCCTTCATGAACATGACCATCGGCATGATCACGCCGACAATCACCTCCACCAGGAACAGCGCCAGCAGCGCCGGGCGATCGAAGAGCGGCCCATGGGAAAGAAAGGCCATGGCGGCGATTTTGACCGCCAGATAAGCGCCCAGCACCCAGGGCAGGATCTTGGTCAGCACTTCCAGCAGTTCCGATTCGTCCGGCTGTCCCAGGTAGCGGTGCACCATGGTCGCTTCCAGGATGATGATCGACATGCCGGTGAAGATGGCCGACATCCAGAACTGCAACGGCAGCAGCGGGTTGTACCAGAGGTTGTGCAGCTTATCGACCGCGATCAGAAAGAAGGTGCCCAGCGAGGACTGGTGCAGGGTCGAGATTGACGCAGCCGCGATCACCAGCGGCATCTCCAGCCAGCGCAGGACCCTGAGCGGCATGTGATAGCCGAATTTTTCGCAGACCGGCGAGAGGAATTCCAAAAAGAGCACCGTGGTGTAGGCCATGACGCACATGGAAACCTCGAACATGGGCGAGTGCACGTTCCAGTAAACCAGCGTGTGCCAACCCTTGTGCGGTTGTCCCAGATCCAGCAGCAGGCCGATGCAGACCAGCGAATACCCCAGAAAACCGGTCACGATGGCCGGCCGCACCAGCGGCTCCAGCTTCTTGATATGGAAACAGTGTACGATCGCGCCCAGCGTGAAGGCCCCCGCCGCCAGCGGCACGGCCGTGACCACGTCGAACGAGATCCACAGTCCCCAGGGGTAGGTGTCGTTCATGTTGGTGGTGGAACCCAGTCCGAAGACAAAGCGCACGGCCGAAGCCAGCACCGCCAATACCACCAGGCCGATCATGAATTTCAGAAAATTATGATAGCCCTTGACTTCATTGATGATGATACGTGCCGCAGCGGTCATTGGATCTCCTCCCTGGTTTCCGGTTCTGCCGTTTCAGGCGCAACCTTGCTGTTCTTGAAGGCCTCTTCCTGCTTGATGCGCTCCTTGCGGTGGTTGAACCAGGAGATCAGCGACAAGCCGCCTCCCATGGTCAGAAAGATGCCCGGCACCAGCCGCAGGGCCTGCCAGGTGTAGGAGGGGAGCGGGCGCAGGGTGACTTTTTTGAAGCCCAGCTCGTCCAGCGGCTGGTGGGTCAGGTAGATCACGCTGGTCCCGCCGGCCTCTTCCTTGCCGTAGATGGCCGGATAGTAATGCTTGGGACGGTTTTTCAAGCGCCGCTCGGCTTCCGCCAGCATCTCGCTACGGCCACCGTAGCTGATTGCGGTCGGGCAGGTGGTGGCACAGGCCGGTTGCAACCCCTCCTTGACCCGGCTGTAGCAGCCGGTGCATTTTTTGACCAACGGGAAGGCCTTGCTCCATTCGTATTTGGGGATGCCGAAGGGGCAGGCGATCATGCAGAAACGGCAGCCGATGCAGCGCCCGGCGTTGTAGACCACCGGTCCCTCGGGGGTCTTGACAAAGGCCCCCACCGGGCAGACCGAGGCGCAGGCCGGCTCGTTGCAGTGCATGCACATCTCTTTGTAGAAGGCGAACTCGTTCTGGCCGTTCTTCTGGTAATCCTTGAACTTGATCCGGGTGAAGGTGTGCTCCGACATGGCCGGCGGATTCTGGTAGCCTTCACCGCTGAAAAACGTGGTTTTCTCGGCGCCCAGCTGGTTCCACTGTTTGCAGGCCACCTGGCAGCCACGGCAGCCGGTGCATTTTGTGGTATCGATCAGGAACGTCCTGTGTTTGGAAACATCTGAAGTACTGTTGCTCATGCCTTGCTACCCCCTTTCTCGATATTGCAGAGGAAGGCCTTGAACTCGGGGATGCTGGTGTTGGCGCAGCCCACCGACGGCGTCAGCATGTTGGCGCTGTCACCCTTGGCCGTTCCGGCGTAGCCGAAATGCCACGGCATGCCGACCTGCTCGATCATCTTCCCTTCCACGTTGAACGGCTTCAGGCGTGACGTGATCAGCACCACAGCTTCGATGGTACCACGCTCGGTGGTAACCTTGACCCGGTCCCCCTTCCTGAAGCCCTTCTGTTTGGCCAGGCTTTCGCTGATTTCGACGAACATGTCCGGCACCAGTTCCACCAGCCAGGGCACGCTGCGGGTCATGCCGCCGGTCTGCCAGTGCTCGGTCATGCGGTAGGTGGTACCGATGAAGGGGAATTTGACGGTGTCGCTGCTGACGTTCTTGGGCAGCTTGACGACCGGGTTGTTCTGGGTCTTGGAGAGTTGGTTGCGGGACGGGCTCTCCATCGGTTCGTAATGCTCCGGGAAAGGGCCGTCCTTCAGGTCCAGCGCATACAGCCGGGCATGCCCTTCCGGCAACATGATGAACGGGTATTTGCCCTCCTTGTCGTCCTTCATCGGCGGCCAGGGGCCGTCCGGCACATCCCCTTTCCATTTCTTTTCCAGACCGTCCCAGGCGATCAGAGCCCGCTTGGGGTTGAAAGGTTCGCCGGCCGTGTTGACCGATGCCCGGTTGTAGATGATGCGGCGGTTGACCGGCCAGCACCAGGACCACTTGGGGAACAGCCCCAGGCCGGTCGGGTCGGACTGGTCGCGACGGGCCATCTGGTTGCCCTCCTTGGTGTAGGAGCCGGAGTAGACCCAGCAGCCACTGGTGGTGGAGCCGTCGGACTGCAGGTACTTGAACATCGGCACCTGATCACCCTTCTTGAACTCCAGGGTCTTGTCCTTGTCGACGATGGTGGTGTCCTTGGTGAAATAGCCGTTGATCTCTTTGGCCACCAGGTGCACATCCGGTTCGTGGCCGTTGCCGTAGTTCCAGGCCAGCCTGGTGATCGGCTCCGGGAAGGCGCCCTTCTCCTTGGTGTAGAGATTGCGGACCCGTTTGAAGAACTGGTCGATGATCCAGAGGTCGCTCATGGAATGACCGACCGGTTCGACCGCCTTGTAGCGCCACTGGGCCCAGCGACCGGAGTTGGAGATCGAGCCCTCCTTTTCCACCGAGGAAGCGGCCGGCAGCATGAAGACCTCGGTCTGGATATCCCTGGGGTTGACGCCGGGACGTTTCCAGAAGATGGAGGTCTCGGTTTCCCACAGGTCGACCGTCACCAGCCATTTCAGCTTGGAGAGCGCGCTGCGGGCGTTGCCCGAATCCGGGCCGCCCACGGCCGGGTTCATACCCATGCAGACCAACCCTTCCAGGCCGCCGGCCAGCATCTTGTCCATGATCTTGTTGTAGGCGTAGCTCCCCATCCGCTTGGGCAGGTAGGAGTAACAGAAATCATTGGCCTGGGTGGCGTTGTCGCCGTACCAGGCCTTCAGCAGGCTGGTGATGTACTTGGGGGTGTTGCCCCACCAGTTGGCGCTCCTGCCGTCCTTGGTCTGCGGAGTCCATTTGTCGATGTAGGACTTCAGATCGACGTTGTCGAATTCGGGCGACTTGAGATAACCGGGCAGCAGGTGGAACAGCAGGCCGTAGTCGGTGGAACCCTGCACGTTGGATTCACCGCGCAGCGCATTGACGCCCCCGCCGGCAATGCCGATGTTGCCCAGAAGCGTCTGCAGCATGGCGGTGGCGCGCACGTTCTGGGTGCCGTGGGTGGACTGGGTGATACCCATGGCGTACAGCAGCGTGCCGGCCTTGTCGGCCCGGCCGGTGCCGCAGAAAGCCTGGGCCACCTTCAGGTAATCCTCTTTTTTGGTGCCGGTGATCGAACAGACCTTGTCCACGTCGTAGCGGCTGAAATGTTTTTTCATAAGCTGCAGCACGCAGCGCGGATCCTTCATGCTGTTGTCGCGCCTGGGCTTGCCGTCCGGACCGAGTTCATAGGCCAGGGATTTCAGGTCGTAGGTTTTCTCCTGGTCGTCGAAGGAGCAGAACATGCCGTCCTTGAAATCATACTTCTCGGAGATGATGAAGGGGGCGTTGGTGTATTCGCGAACGTACTCTTCGTGGATCAGGTTGTTCTGCAGGGCATAGTTGATCATGCCCCCCAAAAAGGCGATGTCGGTGCCGGGACGGATCTGGGCATAGATGTCGGCCTTGGAGGCGCTGCGGGTGTAACGCGGATCGACGACGATCAGCTTGGCCCCTTTATCCATGGCCTCTTCGATCCATTTGAAGGATATGGGGTGATTTTCGGCCGGGTTGCAGCCGATGATGAAGATTGCGTCACTGTTTTTCAGGTCTATCCAATGGTTGGTCATGGCACCACGACCGAATGAAGCCGCCAGACCGGCGACTGTTGCGGAGTGTCAAAGTCGGGCCTGGTGCTCCAGCTGCCCGACCCCCATGGCACGGGAGAACTTGGACCAGAGGTAGCATTCCTCGTTGTCCAGGCCGGCCCCGCCGAAAAAGGCCATCCCATCGGTGCGGTTGACCACGTATTCCTTGTTGTCCTTCTTGTTCAGTTCACTGACCTTGAAGGTTCTGTCGCGGGTCTCCTTCATGCGCAGGGCGATCTTGTCCAGCGCCCAGTCCCAGGATTTCTCCTCGAAGCGGTCCGAGCCGGGGGCGCGGTACATGACCTTCTGCAAACGCTTCTCGTTGACCGCCACCTGGAACAGCGAGCTCCCCTTGGAGCAGAGCGCCCCCTGGTTGATCGGATGCTGCGGGTCGCCTTCGATGTTGATGACCTTGCCGTTCTTGGTGTGGACCAGCAGCCCGCATCCGACCGCGCAGAACGGACAGATGGTGGTGGAGGCCTTCAGCCCCTTGATCCTGGTAACCGGGGAATCGACACTGGCCTCCCCCGGTTTGCCGGAGATGGCTACGCCGGCCGCCGCCAGCGCCCCCCCCTGTAAAAATTGCCTGCGTGACATACCCATACTGAAAAATCTCCTTTCGTTATAAAAACGCGCCAAAATGTCACATTTATTGATGGTCAACTCCGTATACATCAATTGGCGTGCCAATCGTGTTTACAGAAAACCGAAAACGGCGTATAGACCTCTAAAACAGGGCTTTTGATGCAATTCGCGGGTATTTTTGAGGGGAATTTCGGGCGTGAGACAATTTGTGGATTGCGCAATTCTGTCCAGTAATGTACAAATCTGCCGATAGTTAAGAATTTGTAAACGGCAGTTCAATAACACCGGGAAAACATCTAACCCCTCTAAATCTCCCCTTATCTAAGGGGAGACTTCAAGGCTTCCCCCCTTAAGGTAAGGGGGGATTGGGGGGTTAGATTTTCATGTTACAAGGCAGGGAACAATATAATCACGTGAGGTTCACCAATGGCGAATATCTGTATCTGTGACGATGAAGAGGGCATTCTGCGCTATCTGAAAAAGCAGATGAAAGGCTACCAGGTGGAGACCTTCAGCCGGGGCAGCGACCTGCTGAAGCTTTTGGAATCGCCGGCCGGCGCGGAAGTGGACCTGCTGCTGCAGGATGTGCGCATGCCGGACATGGACGGGGTGCAGATACTGAAACAGGTCAAGAAGATCCGCCCCGAGCTGCCGGTGATCATGATGACCGCCTTCGGCACCGTTGACGACGCGGTGCAGGCCATCAAACAGGGCGCCTACGACTACCTGATCAAACCCTTTCCAAAGGAGAAGGTGCTGGGGCTGGTGGAGCATGTGCTGGAGCATCGCCGCCTGGCGGCCGAAAACCTGCGCCTGCGCGAGAAGCTGTGCGGCGTGGACAGCCGCGAGAGCGCCGTTTTCGTCAGCCGGGTCTTCCGCGAGGTCTATGACCTGACCCTCAAGGTGGCCGCCAGCGATGCCAACATCATGATTCTGGGGGAATCGGGCACCGGCAAGGAGCTGATCGCCAGCGCCCTGCACCGCAACAGCCTGCGGCGCGAGCGCCCCTTCGTCTCCTTGAACTGCGCCGCGCTGTCGGATACACTGCTGGAAAGCCAGCTCTTCGGCCACCTGAAGGGGGCCTTTACCGGCGCGGTCATGAACCAGAAGGGGCTCTTGGAGGAGGCCGACGGCGGCACGCTCTTTCTGGACGAGATCGGCGACGTCAGTCCGGCGGTGCAGGCCAAACTGCTGCGGGTGATCCAGGAACGGGACTTCATCCCGGTCGGCTCTACCCGCTCGAAGAAGGTAGATGTGCGCTTCGTGGCCGCCACCAACAAGAACCTGGAACGGGAGGTGGCCGAAGGGCGCTTCCGCGAGGATCTGTACTACCGCCTGAACGTGATCAGCATCCCGCTACCGCCGCTCAGGGAGCGCCCCGAGGACATAGAACCGCTGGCGCTGCACTTTCTGAAGCGTTTTGCCACGCGCATGTCCAAGGAGATTCACGGTATCTCTCCCGAAGCGCTGGAAGCGTTGCGGGAATACCGCTGGCCCGGCAACGTGCGCGAGCTGGAAAACGTGATCGAGCGGGCCGTGATCCTGACGTCCGGCAGCATGGTACAGGCCGGAGTGATCCCGCTCAGGGGAACCGCCCGCGCCAGCAGCGCCGCCATCACGGACGCCGCGCCGCCACAAAATGCCAGGGCCACGATGGTGCCGCTGGAGGAGATGGAGCGGCAGCACATCGAAATGGTGCTGAAGGGCACCGGTTACCACAAGAGCCGCACCGCCGAGATCCTGGGGATTTCAAGGCGGACGCTGGATCGCAGGATCGAGGATTTCGGGCTTTTGGAGGAATAGGGCCCTCAATTCCGGAAAAAGTAAAGGTGTGCCCGGAAGCACACCTTTTTTAATGTCAAGATACCTGTGACAGACCGCTATCTGATTATCAGATCCGAAACAATCGCCGTGCCGCTCTGGATCGTAAGCATCCCCTCAATCGTCGTCATTCCGCTGACCACGCTGAAACCTGCATCGTAGCCCCCTTTTAATTGAACCGTAACCGGACGGTTGAAAACCACGTTTTCGACAAAGGTGTGGATCTG
>JAURXC010000122.1 GCA_030654645.1 Deltaproteobacteria bacterium
CTGAACTCATTTCGGAGTATCAGACTTGTTATTGTTTGGCTCCTGGACTTCGAGGAAATTGATCACTTCAAAACGTGCCTATCACTAGCATAAGCTGTCCGCGGTTGTCAAGGCAGTATAGTGCCGTCTGAGCCGTGTACGCTGTCGTCCGGGTGTTATAATGAGGAAATATCCGAAGAGCTGTCAACAACATGATGACGAGATAACACATTTTTCATATGTAAAAACGACGGACGTTCATGATACAATTGGTCAACAAAGTGAAGTAAAGCTGGATTCATTACAGGAAGGAGAATTCATCATGGAACTCAACAACATACACAGCCTGCTGAAACCTTCCGAGTGCGCGCTGGTTGTAATAGATTATCAGCCGGCGATGTTCTCAGGGGTTCATTCCCACGATCGCACCACTATTGTTCAGAATATCCAGATTCTATCCAAGGCAGCCAAGCTGTTCAAGGTCCCGACGATTCTGTCCACGGTGGCTTCGAATAGTTTCAGCGGTGCGATGATTTCAGAAATCACCGATATCTTCCCCGGTCAGATTCCTATAGACCGGACGTCAATCAATTCCTGGCTTGATCCGTATTTCAAGGCTGCCGTCAAGAAAACAGGCCGGAATAAAATCGTGTTGGCCGGTTTGTGGACGGAAGCCTGCGTGCTGTTTCCGACAATCGATCTGCTACAGGCCGGTTACGAGGTCTACGTTCCGACAGACGCCTGCGGAGACATAACTAAAGAGGCCCATGAGCGCGCGGTTCAGCGGCTCGTCCAGGCCGGCGCGGTGCCCGTCACATCCCTGCAGTTCCTGTTCGAATTACAGCAGGACTGGGCTCGCAGCGAAACCTATGAGGGGTGTATGGAAATCATGAAAGCACACTCCCCCTACGGCATCGAAATCCGCTTCGTCAAGGATTTCCTCGGCGGGCATGATGAAGGCGCCAACCTGCGCCGGGCAGCTTAGTAACCAGGATATGGGAGAAACATCCGGGTAAAATTTCTTTACCCGGTTCAGATGGTAAGCGAATGACCGGCACTGGATCCCAGGCCGGTCATTCTCGTTTGAGGAGGACACATCATGAATGCTTTGATTTCATCTTCACCTGCGGCCGAGATGATCATCCACAATGGCCGTATCGCTGCCATGGAAAGTGAACGCTCGTTTGTGCCGGCTGTTGCGATTGCCGGAGGGCGCTTCATCGCTGTGGGGAGCGAAGCAGAGGTCATGGAG
>JAURXC010000123.1 GCA_030654645.1 Deltaproteobacteria bacterium
ACCATGAATCCCTGAAGCTTCTGGCCGGATGGTCGTTTTGACGCATCTGGACTTTTCAATACCCCTCTGCTATAGTTCCGCCATTTTTGGGGCCAGACATGAATTTTGACATTGCCAGAAGAAAAATGGTGCAGGAGCAGATCGTGGCACGCGGCGTCAACAGCCGCAGCGTGATTGACGCCATGCTCAAGATCCCGCGCCACATATTCGTCCAGGAAGCCTTTGCGATGCAGGCCTACAGCGACACTCCGCTTCCGATCGGCGAAAAGCAGACCATCTCGCAGCCTTACATGGTGGCGTTGATGACGGAGCTGCTGGAACTGAACGGCACTGAAAAAGTTCTGGAAATCGGCACCGGTTCCGGCTATCAGACCGCCATCCTGGCCACATTGGCGGACCGGGTCTACTCGGCCGAACGCATCAGACCGCTGGCGCTGCGTGCCCGGAAATGCCTGGATTCGCTCAGGCTGTTCAACGTCCAGCTCCGGATAAACGACAACGAGGGGAGCCAGATCGGCTGGGAAGAGGAAGCCCCCTTTGATGCCATCATCGTCACGGCCGGGGCGCCGGATGTTCCGGGAATCCTGGTGGAACAGCTGGCTCCGGGCGGACGGCTGGTGATACCGGTGGGTAACGAGTCCGAGCAGCAGCTTTTGAAAATAGTCAAGAACGACCAGGGCGAACTGGAAAGCACCACCTCGGTAGCCTGCCGCTTTGTGCCGCTGATCGGCAAACAGGGGTGGCAGATTTAACAGTCCATGGGAACGGGAGAACATCCGGATCATGCATGATGACAATCTTCTTACTGACTGCTTCGCGGAAAAAGATATCTCGCTGGATACTCCTGTCGCTGTACTGGACGACATCGAAGAGCCGCTGCTGTTTTCCGAAGAGGACACCCCCGTAGAGGATGCCTCCGAAATCGAGATTCCCCTGGTTGAGCTGGAGCGCTATGACGACGCGATAAAGATCTATCTGCGCGACATCCAGCGCACTCCGCTGCTTAATGCAGAATCCGAAAAAGAGCTCGCCCGCAAGATCGAAAAAGGTGACAAGGCGGCCCGCGACAAGATGATCGAGTCCAACCTGCGGCTGGTGGTAAAAATCGCCAAACGCTATGTAAACCGCGGCCTCCCCTTTCTGGACCTGATCGAGGAGGGCAACCTGGGACTGATCAAAGCGGTCGAACGCTTCAACCTGGCCAAGGAATGCCGGTTCTCGACCTACGCCACCTGGTGGATACGCCAGGCCATAGAGCGCTCGCTGATCAACCAGTCCCGCACAATCCGCCTGCCGGTGCATGTTTCCGACGACATCAACCGCATGCTGCGAATCACGCGCGGCCTTTCCCAGGAACTGCAGCGCGAGCCCAGCGTCCAGGAAGTCGCCGAATCCATGAATGCCAAGCAGCCTTATGTCCGCCGGCTGATGACACTATTGCGACGCACCTGCTCCATAGAAAGCCCCATCGGTGACAACAACGATTATTCCCTGATCGACACAATCGAAGACAGCTCCATGGTAGCGCCATCCGTATTGCTTGAGAATATCGATATTTTTGAAATGATCTCGGAACACTTCGACTCGCTCTCTGAAAACGAGAAAACTATCCTGACGCTTCGTTTCGGCCTGGACGACAAGGAGCCCCAAACGCTGGACACCATCGGCCAGCTGTTCGGTGTCACCCGCGAACGGATCCGTCAGATTGAATCCAAATGCATTGAAAAGCTGCGCAAAAGTGCTGCTCAGCAAACATCGAGAAAATAAAAATCAAGGAGAAGCACCCTATGGACGATCTGAAAGACATCATCCGCGACATCCCCGACTTTCCCAAAAAAGGCATCATCTTCAAGGACATCACCACGCTGCTGCAGGACGCGAAATCTTACCAGAAGATGGTTGACCTGCTTTCCCACCGCTACATCGGCAAAAGGATCGACAAGGTGGTCGGCGTCGAGGCGCGCGGCTTCATCATCGGCTCGGCACTTGCGTACAAACTGGGGGCCGGAATCGTGCTGGTCCGCAAACCGGGCAAACTCCCCTCCGAGACCTTTAGCAAAACCTACGAACTGGAATACGGCACCGACACCCTGGAAATCCACAAGGACGCCATCAAACCGGGCGAACGCATCCTGATTGCCGATGACCTGTTGGCCACCGGCGGCACCATGGAGGCAGTGGTTGACATGGTCCAGAGCATGGGGGGCGAGATTGTGGAGTGCTGTTTCATGGCCGAACTGGATTTTCTGAACGGCCGTAACCGGCTGCCGAAAGGCAAGGTCTTTTCATTGCTCACTTTTTAAGGAAAGGGGTTGAACAGAAGCGCCATCTCTGCTATACCACTCCAGCATTTCAAACATGTCCCCGTAGCTCAGCAGGATAGAGCACTTCCCTCCTAAGGAAGGGGCCGGACGTTCGAATCGTCTCGGGGACGCCATAAATAACAAGCGCTTACAAGCATATTTTTGTAGGTGCTTTTTATTTTTAGATAAAAAGTGACTTCAAAAGTGACTTCAAGCTTTTTTGTAAGCATCGGATTTAACTATCTTATTAATACTCATCTGGAAACAACACCGTCGTCACTGACCTATCTGATTCCGTAATAATCCATATTGGCGGCAATCCATCTTTTGTGTATGCAGAGAACAATCGTTCACCGTCCAGCAGCGCCGCCTCGTTTGACAATTTATCCTCTGTGCTTATCTCTCCCCAATCACCTACCACATGCCGATTCAACGATACTTGCACATGCTTGGTAAATTCAATATTTTCTACCATTAAATTATTCACG
>JAURXC010000406.1 GCA_030654645.1 Deltaproteobacteria bacterium
CATGTCATCCAGTATCCCCAAGGTGCGGGCTGTATCCAGGTCGGCGGCCATCACCGCGAAGGGTTTCTCGTCACGCTGCTTGCGCTTCCGTAGCCTCACGACCGCTTCCGGGTTGCAGGCATCCACGGCCAGGTGGTAGCCGCCGATCCCCTTTACCGCCAGGATTGCGCCTTCCCTGAGCAGTTCAATGCCGCGCAGGACTGCGTCGTCCTCTGCGGCAATCACTTCTCCGGCCTTGTCAAGCAGGCTCATCCGTGGGCCGCAGGAAGGGCAGGCGATCGGCTGGGCATGGAAGCGCCGGTCGGCCGGATCATGGTATTCGCCCAGGCAGGCGGGGCAGAGCGGGAATGCTGCCATTGTCGTTTTGGGGCGGTCATAGGGGATGCCGGTGATGATGCTGTAACGCGGTCCGCAGTTGGTGCAGGTGATGAAGGGATAGCGGTAACGGCGGTTGGCCGGGTCGAATAGCTCGCGCAGGCAGTCGCCGCAGACCGCCGAATCCGGGGCGATCTGGATGGCCGGTTCTCCGCCGGCGCTGGACAGGATCGAAAAGCCGTCGTCCTGGCTGAGCGGTATCTCTTCGCGGTGATGTGAGCTGATAACGGCCAGCGGAGGCAGTTCGCTGGTCAGCAGATTGTCGAAATTGATAAGCCCTGCATCGCTACCCTGGACTTCGATTTCGACTCCGGCCGGAGTGTTGCGTACCCAGCCGGCCAGTCCGCTTTCAAGCGCCGTCCGGTAAACAAAGGGGCGAAATCCGACTCCCTGGACAATGCCGGTTATTGTATAACGACGACGTGTCAGCGACATGGTTCCGAGCGTATCGTATCGGTCGGATCTTCCGGGATGAGATTGACTATAAGCATGTCTGGTGGGTTACTTCCTGAAGCTGTTTGTCAACCCGATACCTTGTCGCAAGTTTGGCAAGCAGGGTCGTGTCAACAAGATTGGATTCCAGCAGTTCCCTGATGTCCAGAAGGTCGCGAGGTCCGCCCGCCTTCAACTTCAGGATGATGAGATATTCGGGAGATGCAACCGGGATATCTCTTCCGGCAATGTTAACGGAAATGCTCTGTTCGACGGTTTCAGCCTGATATCTATTAGTAGCGATAATAATATCCAGACAGTCAGCGCGAATCAGAAATGGTACCGGATCATCGCTACCTCCACGTCGCAACTCCGCTTTTATACCGGCATCGCGGAGTGTTTCAACCAGATGGTCCAGTTCTTCCGGTTTGGCAAGAACCAGCAGGTCAATGTCCATTGTGGCCCGTGGCGGACTCCAGGCGGAAACAGCAAGGCCGCCGATCAGGGCAAACCCCCTTATGTAGCCATTGGCCTGGAGGGTTGCAAGCAAGTCAAGAGCCTGGTTAAGCTTTTGCAACAGCACGTTTTTCCTCCAGAGCTTTTATAGCCGTGGCATTAAGCAGCGCGCATGTATCGGAAAGCTCCAGCGCCATCAACAGTCGTTCCCCCGGTTTCTTCTTCATGACTTCTTCGCGCTGTTCATCACGGAGTATTTTCATCATTCGAGAGTGTGCCACTTGTACGCTCCTGATATCACAATTCAGGTTTATCTACTTTGTAATCCGCTTGTCAGCCATTGATACCACTCCCGCATCCCTTCGCCGCTGCGGGCCGAGACTTCGAAGATGACGATGCCGGGGTTCACGCGGCGGGCATACTGCTTGCACTTTTCCACGTCAAAATCCAGGTGCGGCAGCAGGTCGGTCTTGTTGAGCAGCATCACGGCGGAGTTGTGGAACATCTGCGGGTACTTGAGCGGTTTGTCCTCCCCCTCGGTGACTGAAAGCACCGCCACCTTGTGGTTTTCTCCCAGGTCGAATGCGGCCGGGCAGACCAGGTTGCCGACGTTTTCGATCATCAGTATGTCCAGGTTGTCCAGGTCAAAACCTTCGGTGCCATGCATGACCATGTGGGCATCCAGGTGGCATCCGGCGCCGGTGTTGATCTGGCGCACCGGAACACCGGTGGCGGCGATGCGACGGGCATCGTTATCGGTCTGCTGATCCCCCTCGATCACGGCAAAGCGGTATGACTCGGACAGGTCCCGCAGCGTGCGTTCCAGCAGCGTGGTCTTGCCCGAACCGGGCGAGCTGACCAGGTTCAGCACAAAAATTCCCTTGTCCCTGAAGAGGGCGCGGTTGAAGGAGGCCAGGCGGTTGTTCTTGCCGAGGATGTCTTCCTCGATGCTTATTACGTTGCGCTTTTTGGGGGTGTGGTCGTGGGTGTGATCATGCTCATGATGATGATTATGCGTATGATCATGGTGGTCGTGGTGGTCATGCCCGTGCTCATTTTGCTCATGGTGATCATGTCCGGCTGGCGGGCATCCGCAGGTGGTGCACATATCCATCTCCTGTATGGAGGCTAGCAACAATAACATGAACATCTTGCATCTCATCTTCCGGCCATCTTTGACTGCTGCTCAATCACAAAATCCTCGACGTAGCCCTGCTACGCCTGCGGTTTTGTTCAATCGCAACAGCCAAATCTGACCAAAAACTGAGCGCAATTTTGTTCAACTTATTATTACTAGCCTCCTAAGATTGTTAATGTTCTGTCACCGTAGCATGGTTTGAAGGGCTTATGCAACCGCCGGAAAGCCCCGATTGTGTTTACGTTCCGTTGAACTGCAGCTGGTGCAGGCGGTAGTAGATGCCGTGTGATTCCATTAGCTGGTCGTGAGTGCCCTCTTCGGCCTTGACGCCATGGTGGATCGTCACGATCCGGTCCGCGTCGCGGATGGTGGAGAGGCGATGGGCGATTACCAGCGAGGTGCGCCCCCGCATCATGCCCCTGATCCCTTCCTGGATCATCTGCTCGGAAGCCGGATCGATGCTGGCGGTGGCTTCGTCCAGCACAAGGATTTCCGGGTCGAAGGCCATTGCTCTGGCAAAGGAGATCAGCTGCTTTTCGCCTACCGAGAAGTTGTTGCCGCGCTCCCGCACCTCTTCCTGGTACCCCTTCGGCAGCCGCTCTATGAAGCGGTCGGCGCCGACCGAGGCCGCCGCCTGGCGCACTCGCTGTTTCGCCCGTTCGTCTCCCAGGCAGATGTTGAATTCGATGCTGCCGGTGAACAGGCAGGGGTCCTGGAGCACGACCCCGATCCTGCGGCGGACCTCTTCCAGCGGCAGATCGCGAATGTCACGCCCTTCGATGCGGATGCTGCCACGTTCGATTTCATAAAGGCGGGTCAAGAGGCGGGTGATGGTGGTCTTGCCGCCGCCACTCTCTCCAACCAGCGCGATTCGTTCTCCGTTGGCCACGGACAGGTTGAAGGATGTCAGGATGTCGTTGCCGTCCTGGTAGGAGAAGGAGACGTCGCGGAATTCGATCAGGGGAGCTGGGGCAGCGGGCAGTGGATAGTGAACAGTGGACAGTGAACAGTTGACAGTGGACAGTGAAAAATCTACTGCGACTTCCTGCTCCAGTTTTTTCTGTTCGCTGTCTTCCGCCTTCTGTTCACTGGTCTTAGTGTCCAAAAGCGCAAAGATCCGCTCCAGCGCCGCCATGGCGCCCTGCATCACGGAATACTTGGCCGAGAGGTCGCGGATTGGGGCGAAGAACTTTTCAATGTACTGGATGAAGGCCACCAGGACTCCGAAGGTGATGGCTCCTTTTACGATCTCACCACCGCCGTACCAGATGATCAGGGCCACCGCCAGTGACGAGAGCGCCTCGACCAGTGCGTAGAGCGAGGCGTCCCAGAATATTACCGGCATGTTGGCATCGCGGTACGAGGCATTCAGCTCACTGAACCTTTTCTCTTCGTCTCTCTCGCGATTAAAGATCTGGATGACGCTGATGCCGGAGATGCATTCGTTCAGGAAGGCGTTGAGGCCTCCAAGTCGGGCGCGCACCTCCCGAAAAGACTGGCGCATGCGTCGTCGGAAAGTGTAGGCGACATAGATCAGGACCGGCAGCACCGAGAAGGTTACCAGCGACAGTTTCAGGTTCATCCAGAGCATGACCGAGATGATGCCGATCAGCAGTAGAATGTCCCCGACAATCGTGATGATGCCTGAGGCGAACATCTCGCCGAGCACTTCGACATCGCTGGTCAGACGCGTGACGGCGCTGCCGACCGGCACCCGGTCAAACCAGGTGACTGGGAGGTGCATCACATGCCGGTAGAGTTCCGAGCGCATGTCCGCCATGACCCGCTGCCCGACCGATTGCAGCAGGTAGACTTCCAGAAAGGATAGCAGTGATTCGATCAGCAGGATGCCGAGAAAAGCCAGCGCAATCGTTTCAAGGCCGGCCAGTTTGCCGGTGATGATGTGATTGTCTATCGCTGTTTTGATGATCCACGGCTGTGCCAGGCGACAGGCGGCGACCAGCGGCAGGATCAGGATTACCGCGATTATCGCGGATCGATATGGGGAAACATAGCGGGCAAAACGCCTGAGCAGCGCGCCGTCATAGGCCTTGCCGGCCACCTCTTCTTCATAGATACCGCCGTGATGCATGTGGTTTTTCCATCTCGTGCCGGGATAATTTGCGGAATGTCATCCTAGCAGATTTATCGGCGGTTGTGAAACAGCAAAGGCTGTCCCGCGCAGGCGGGCATTGGCGAAGAAGTTGTCTGCGGAGATAACATGCGGATATTTATGCTTTATCGGTGAATACGGGAAGGTAGATGTGAATGGTGGCGCCCTCTCCCGGCTTTGACTCGGCCTGTATGCGGCCGGAGTGATGCCGGATGATCGAATGGCTGAGGGCCAGTCCCAGTCCCATGCCTTTCTGGCTGCCCATCTGTTTGGTGGTGAAATAAGGGTCGAAGATCTTCGGCATGTTTTCCGGAGCGATCCCGGTCCCCGTATCCTTGAAGGTAATATGCAGGTATTCTCCCGGTTCAATGGCAAGCACATTGTTTGCGCCGAGTGTCTCCGCCGAGACGGACACCTGGAGAGAACCGCCCTGCGGCATTGATTCGCGGGCATTGACAATCAGGCTGGCAAATACCAGTCTTAGCTGGGAGGCGTCAAAACTTATCAAGGGGAGATTGCGGGGGATGTCCGTAACGTACGAAATATTGGTTCCGTCAAGTTCGGCCGAAAGTCCGGCTTCGATCAGCGGAGTCAGGTCATCGGGTTGCTTGAGAGCGTCGCCACCCTTGGCAAATGTCAGGAGTCGCTTGCCAAGTTCCCGCGCGGTTTCGGACGTGTTTTCGACGATCTTTAGCAATTCGGCGGTTCTGCTGCTCGGCTCGGCGCTCATGCGCGCCAGGGAAACATAGCCGAGGATCACCTGCAGCAGGTTGTTGAAATCGTGGGCTATGCCGCCGGCCAGAACGCCGATGGCCTCCATCTTCCTGGTGCGCTGGTTCTCGGCTTCCAGAATGCGGTGCCGTTTTCTGAGGTTGACCATTTCATGGCAATGATCGAGTGCTTTCAGCAGTCGGCTGAATTCAATCGGTTTGAGGACAAACTGATTGATGCCGATATCGATGGCATCAATCAGATAGTTGGTTTCACTGAAGGCGGTCATGCAGACGATCTGGGCTTCCGGGTTGCTCTTTCTGATTTGACGCGCCATTTCAAGGCCGTTCATCTGAGGCATCATGATGTCGGTCAGCGTTATGTCTGGTGTGTGTTTCAGATATGCCTCAAGTCCCTGTTGGCCGTTTTCGGACAGTATCAGCCGATAACCCCTGGAGGATAAAACCCGTGCAACCTGCTCACGGGTGGCATACTCATCCTCGATGTACAAAATGGTGATATCGGAATAACGCAGGTTGCTTGAGTCGGACACGTTTTACTCACGGTACTCGAATTTAAATCCATCTGTATTACTACTATTTACCAGACTATTGAAAATTCGCAACCTTTCTAATGCAGACGAGCAACAAATCTGCGGCCGCGATAATTTACATCAAATCCACCGGATCTATGTCTACAGCCACTCGTACCGTGGAGGACGTGCGTGACTCCTGCCGCCAAGCGATCAGCAGCCGGCGCAGGTCTTTGCGAGTAACGGCTTTCAGCAGTATCTGGCGGCGGAAACGTCCCCTCAGGCGGTATATCGGCGACTGCGCCGGCCCCAGGATCTCGACGCGGACTTTAAGCTTCTGCTTGATTGCAGCCAGTAGCCGGGCGCTCTGTTCGGCCTGGTCGGATACCGCCTGCTCCACATTCCCGGAGATGCCGATGGCGGCCAGGAATGTGAAGGGGGGGTAGCCGGCGTCCTGGCGAAATTCGAGCTCCTGTTGGTAAAAACCGGCCGCATCGTGTCCGGACGCGGAAATTATGGCGTAATGTTCGGTGTCGTAGGCCTGGACCAGCACCTTTCCCGGAGTTTCCCCCCTGCCGGCGCGCCCGATTACCTGTGACAGCAGCTGGAAAGTGCGCTCGGCGGCCCTGAAGTCCGGCATTCCCAGGCCGGCCTCGGCATTGATGACACCGACCAGTGTCACCCCCGGAAAATCATGCCCCTTGGCGATCATCTGGGTACCGATCAGGATGTCGGCTGAGCCGTCGCCCATGCTTGCCAGCAGTCGTTCGTGACTTCCTTTGCCGGAAGTTGTGTCACTGTCCATGCGAATGATACGTGCCTGGGGCAACAGCTCCCTCAACTCGAATTCCAGCTTCTCGGTGCCGGCTCCAAGCTCGGTGAGTTCGGTCGCGCCGCAGGACGGACATGTGCCGGGGGCCGGGACGGCATAGTCGCAGTAATGGCAGATGCTCCGGGCGCGCTGGCGGTGGTAGGTCAGTGTGACGGAGCAGTTGGGGCAGGAGAGCGCCTGGCCGCATGACCCGCAGACCAGAAAGGTGGCAAAACCGCGCCGGTTGAGGAATACCATCGCCTGCTGACCGGCTTCGATGTTTTGGGTCAGCGCGGTTGCCAGGGCTGCCGATATGGTCTCCTTGCTCCCTTTCATTGCAATGCGTTCAACGGCCGGCATCGGCCGGTTCTCAACCCGTTCCGGCAGCTCAAGCAGCGTCAGCCTGTCGTTGTGCGCGGCATGGATGCTGGTCACCAGCGGCGTGGCCGAGCCGAGCACAACCGCTGCCCGTTCAATCCCCCCACGTACCAGGGCCAGGTCGCGGGCGTTGTAACGCAGTCCGTCGGACTGTTTGAACGAGGCCTCGTGCTCCTCATCGACTATAATGATGCCGATGTTTTCCAGCGGTGCGAAAATGGCCGAACGGGCTCCGATCACGATCCTGGCCAGGCCACGCCGGATGCGACGCCATTCGTCGTAGCGTTCTCCATCGGAAAGGCCGCTGTGCAGGATGGCCAGCCCACCCTCGAAACGCGCCTGAAAACGCCCGGTCAGCTGAGGTGTCAATGCAATCTCGGGGACCAGCACCAGCGCGTTCCTGCCGTTTTCCAGCGCGTGGGCAATCGCCTGCAGGTAAACTTCGGTCTTGCCGCTTCCGGTAACGCCATAGAGCAGAAAGGCCGAGTACTGTTGCCTGCCAAGGTTTTCGGTAATGCTGTCCAGCGCGGACTGCTGGTGTCTGTTCAACCGGCGCGGTGTATCGCGCTTTATGGTGCGGTTCTTGAAAGGGTCGCGATAGATCTCGCGTTCCCGCACTTCGGCCAGGCCCAGTTCGACCAGGCGTTTGAGTTGCGGGGAACATGATCCGAAGCGCTTTCTGACAACCGAAGCCTGGATTTCACCGGCTTCACGGATCACCGCCAGTATTTCCAGCGCCCTGGCGCCGGGGCGCCGGGTGGTTTCCGAGACCGGTCCGGGCAGATAGAATTTTTCCCTGAGGATAGCTTTTCCACCGGTCAGTTCGGCATTTTCGCCTGACGAACCCTTGCGTGTCTGGATATTGATGCCGGCCGGAAGGGCCGTCCGCAGCACTTCGCCAAGCGGATGCATGTAGTACGAGGCTGTCCAGCTGAAAAAAGCAAGTTCGGCGTCGGTCCAGAGCGGTTCCTGATCCAGGACTTCAATAATCTCTTTCAGGTTCTCAATCCGGCTTTCTTCCGCGATTGCCAGGATATAGCCGGTGAGTTTCCTCCGTCCGAACGGAACCACGGCGCGGCGTCCGGGCAGCGCCTGATCGAGCAGGTGTTCCGGCACGGCATAGTGAAAGGTCCGGTCCAGATAGAGTGGTATTGCTACTTCTATTATCTGCGGGTTGGAAACCATTGTTGAATTCCAGTGTCTTGAAATGATTCGTAAAACGCGCGAATCCGGCTGATCGGAGTTGTGGTGCACGTCGCGGCAATTGTTGGATTTGTCATTGTTTTTAATTTGTTGGATAGCATGGCTGCAAATATCGTGTATAGTAAATTCGATCTTAATTAAGACAATACCCAGGCGGTAATGGTGAAATGAATCTGAATGAATTACTCAATATAAAGGCCCGTAACAACCCGGACAGCCTCTTGCGTCTGTTGGTAACCACGGCCGTGGTATCGATCCTTGTCGTGGTAATGTTCAGCGGATATGGATTTTACCGTGTTTTCTCCGGTTTTGTTATCAAAACCGCCGAAAACAATTCGGTGCAGCTCTGTCGGGTGCTGATAGAGCAGGAAAAAGGGTTTATCTTTGCGCAAACTCCCGGAAGAACAGTCGAGCTTGGTTTGAACGGATCCGGCATGCTGGCGTTTGACAAGAGTCTGCGCAGTTTCCTCTCTCCGTTCAAAATAATCAAGGTCAAGGTTTACGATGTAGGCAAGCGCATCGTTTACAGTACCGATCCGGCTTTGATCGGTAAAGTTGATCATGACAACCTGAGGCTTCAGAACGCGTTGTCCGGCCGCATAGACGCCAAACTGGTGACCAAGGACAGTGAACGCGACCTGACGGAAGAACGGTTGCTGGATGTGGATGTGGTTGAAACTTACGTGCCGATCATGGACAAGGGCAACAGGGTGCTGGGAAGTTTTGAAATATACATGAACGTCACCTGTTATCGTCAGCAGATTGTGCAAGGGGCGGCATTGATGACCGTGCTGCTGTCACTGGTCATGCTGGCGGTATTCGGGTTTTCGTATCTGCTGATTCGTGGCGGCACCGGCCAGCTCAAGGATGTTCAGTCGCAACTGGAAACCATCGCAATCACCGATCAACTGACCGGAATTGCCAACCGCCGTTACCTGATGAAACGCGGCGAAGAGGAGTTCGAACGGATACAGCGCAGCACGGGCGCGCATAAAAAGTCACTCGGCTGTATCATGATCGATCTGGATTTTTTCAAGCAGATAAATGACAGCAAGGGGCATCTGGCGGGAGATCAGGTTCTTCATGAGGTGGCCCGAAGATTGAAAAACAGCATACGCCCCTATGATGTTGTCGGGCGCTATGGCGGTGAGGAGTTTATCGTGATGTTGCCGGATACTTCGTTCGAGCAGAGCCTGCTGGTCGCGGACCGTATCCGCAACAAGATCCGCAACGAAACATTCGATGTTGAGGGGGAGTCGCTTGCCATAACGGCCAGCCTGGGCGTCAGCGGCTCGGGCGAGGGGGACAGGTCCTTGACGGAAATAATCAAGCGCGCCGACGAAGCCCTGTACAAGGCCAAGTCCGACGGCCGTGACCGGGTGTCGTGGATCTACCATCCGTTCGACACCGAGATCCATTCATAACAGGATAGTAACCGCAATCACCTGCAAAGCCAAACGGACTACCAGTATTTCTTGGGCGGGTCCGTTTTCCCCATAATGGTTACTTCGCCGTCGATAACCTTGAACATGTCACCGATCTCATTGGTCCAGGCATCACCCTCATCCAGTGGAGCCGGCACTTCGCGCCTCCCCAGAAATACCTCTTCCCCGTTAATCAACGCGAACCAGTCCAGTGATCCGGTCATCCAGATTCTTGTATTCAAAGCCATGTTGATTGATCCTTTGCCGGGCTGATCCCGCGACTGCCCGATATTTTTGATTTGTTAAGCGGGCAGGCGCAATACCTGCCCCTACGATAGACGGCTCTTGAAATCCTGGTATTCAAAGCTGCGCACAATTTTCAGTTCTTCGGTTTGCGGCTCATAGGTGCAGATGTGCGGGTGACGGATGCCGTTGAAGGTGGTGGTCTTGACCATCGTGTAATGCGCCATGTCCAGAAAAGCCAGCCGGTCGCCGGTTTTCAGCGGCTGTTCGAAGGACCAGTCGCCGATTATGTCCCCCGCCAGGCAGGAAGGGCCGCCCAGGCGGTAGGTATGCGCTTTATTCCCCGCGTCGAAACCACCCATGATTTCGGGACGGTAGGGCATTTCCAGGATGTCCGGCATGTGGCATGTGGCCGAAACATCCAGGATCGCGATATCCATGCCGTTGTTCACCACATCCAGCACCTCGCCCACCAGCAGGCCGGTGCCGATCGCGATCGCCTCGCCCGGCTCCAGGTAGACCTCCAGATCGTACTTCTCCCGGAAATAACGGACCAGTTCCACCAGCCCGTCAATATCGTACCCATTGCGGGTGATATGATGCCCTCCGCCCAGGTTCAGCCATTTCATGCCCGGCAGGAAATGGCCGAACTTCTCTTCGAAGGCCCTGGCGGTGCGTTCCAGCGGTTCGAAAAGCTGCTCGCAGAGGGTATGGAAATGCAGCCCTTCGACTCCGCTCAGGGACCGACCTTCGAATTCTTTCAGAGGGATGCCCAGGCGCGAGTTGACCGCGCAGGGGTCGTAGATATCGGTGTGTCCCTCGGAGTGTTGCGGGTTAACCCGCAAGCCTATGGATACTCGCCCCTTTTCCTTCTTCCAAAGCGGTCTGAAACGCTCCAGCTGGTTGAACGAGTTGAACACCAGGTGGTTGGAGATACGGAGCAGTTCAATTACGTCGCTTTCCTTGAAGGCGGCCGCGAAGCTGTGCACCTCGCCGCCGAATTCCTCGCGCCCCAGCCGCGCTTCCCAGGGGGAACTGGCGCAGACACCTTGAAGCGTGGCGCTGATCAGCGGGAAAACGCTCCACATCGAGAAGGCTTTCATCGCCAGCAGGATTTTTGCGCCGCTCCGTTTTTGCACATCATCAAGAATTGCCAGATTGTGGCGCAGACGGCCAAGGTCAACCACGTAAGCCGGGGAGGGGGCAAGTTGCAGGATTTTTGGGATGTTGATGCCGGTCAAGATAAATTTCTCGTTTCTAAATGGTGAAATACGCTACGTGTTATATCTTTGCAGGCAGATATTCGCAAGGCAAAATATGTCGAGGACCGGTTCCTGCAAATGACAAAATTAATTGCCAGTTGAAACAAAAACAAAATACCCGCAACCAGGGTTGCGCCGCAACCCTGGTTGTCACCCTTTTCATCCGGAGTAATCAGCAGGGCAAAAACTGTAACAGATGCACGTTATCCCAATTCCTTTTTTAACATCCCAGCCAGACCGTCACTTCTTTGCTCACCATGATGCAACCCTAGTTGCACTCATTTCCAGGAAGCCCGATCAGATCAGTTATCAAAAACACATTGATATCAACATATTAATTTCTAACAATTTTGTTGGCACCGGCTTTGCTCTTACAGCAGGAAATCCCATACTGAACAGTTATGCAGGAAAAGTAAGAACGAAGGGGGGGCAAAGCAGGATTTCCGGCGATAGTGGTGATGATTTGTTCCAGGTGTGATGTCCGGCAAGCTGAATCAGACAAAGAAAAGGAGAGCGAAAAATGAGAGGAACAGTGGCAAAGAAGATCAGGAAGATAGCGGCAGTGACGATTGGCGTGACTCTGATGGCCGGCGCGGCCCATGCTGCGACCGTAACCTACACCACGAACCACGTTTTCAATGTGAACGATGTCCAGTGCGACGAAGCCATCATCGGTTCCGCCTGCCTGGGCGCTCCGGTGGTGCAGGATGACGGCCTCACCTATTTGCCGATCGATTCGTCCTACGGCTGGAACGTGAAAAACTTTGATCCCACCGCACTGCTGCCGAAACCGATGGACGGCGTCTACGATGACGGCTTTGTTGCCAATATTGTGGATGGCACCGGCAAGGTGATCGGCATGCGCACGCAGAACCCGGAGACCGGCGACTGGAAGACCGGTCCGATCAAGGGTGAGTGGGTCAGGGGACTCGGCGCTCTCAAGGCCAAGGCCGCCACCGAGCATTATGTGGTCATGGACCACCTGATGCGCGATCCGGCCAACCCGGTACAGTTGCAGGAAGGGGTTGACTACACCAAGAAGATGAAGGATGACGGGAAATTCCTCTACTACTGGGGCAACTACAACCAGGAGCCGACGCCACTTTATGTCTATGCCAAAATGGACCTGCCGGCCGCCTGGAAGGTCGCCGGAGCAAATTACAAGGTTACCAAGGCCAAGCTGATCATCGATCACAACATTACCAACAGCCCCAACGACCAGATCCGTCCCGAGGATTTCGAGAACGAGAATGCCACCGGCGTGCTGCCGCAGTACACCATCTGTCCGACAGCTCCGGCCCTTGCCCCGGCGGCCTGTTCGGGACAGCCCACCGGAACCTGGGTCTCCTCGGTTGATTCTCAGGAGGGTGGCGACCTTGAGCTGATTCCGGCCGGGAGCGTGCTGAAGGCTCTTAACCCAGCCACGGGACTGTTCGAGTATACCAACGCCTGGTACACCTCGCTTGACCGTGATCCGTTCGCGGGGCTCAACCCCCGTTATCGCCTCAAGTCGAGCAAGTATGGCCAGGACTTGCCGGGCGTGGAGCTGATCCAGTATGAAGCCGGTACGCCGACCACCACGACCCTGGACCTGCTCAGCATCAAAAACCTGACCACCGGCCTGCCGGTACTGGCCGACTCCAAAAACTGGAACAATTATCTAGATCAGTATATAGATCCGCTGACCGGCCAGCTGGTTGATCCGGTGGACGGCTACAGCTTTACCGAATGCCCCATGACCACCGATTTCGACCTGATGATGTACATCAAGGGCGAAGTGGGCAAGCCGACCATCATCCGCAGCGCCCAGCTGGTGGTTGAATATGACGATCCCAATGCCGTTCCGCCACCGACCGTTGACCTGACCATCCCGTCGGTTACGATCCCGACCAGCGTTTACAAGAACACCACCAGCACGCTCAGGGTTACGGTGGACAACCTGCAGTCAGGCGCCGTTCCCGCAGCAGTTACACTGGTTGGCAAAAACAGCTATGGCACCGTAGTCGGCAACTTCTCCACGAGCATCACGACTCCTGCTGACAACAGCGCCGCAATCGTAAGTTTTACCTGGACCGCACCTTCCTACGGCACGACGGTTACCTGGACCGCGACCGTATCGAACCCGAGCGATATCAACAATACTAATAACACCAAGACCGCCACTACAGTCGTAAGAAGGTAATTGATAATCCCGGAGACGCCGGTGGAGAAATCCGCCGGCGTCTTCCTATATCCGGCCACGAATCTGAATCGGCAGGAGCCCATGATGAAACAGAACATCCGGGAACTTTTAAGGAAGACCCTTTCACGGAACAGCGATGATTTGCTTGAGCGTGACATGGAACGTTATCGCGGTTTATTTGGTGATGCCGTCTATCCTGAAATCATGAGCCTGCTGACCGGTAAAATATTGAGCGTAAGTAAATCCAGGCGCTACTGGTGTGATGCAGTGGCGCTTCGCGATGTGATCCGGGATAAGACCGGCTACCGCATCGGCATGCGCGCAACTCTTCTGGAAGTGGTCCAGAACAGTTCCGGCCAGTTCAAAAACATGGTTTTCATTGAAGCCCGGCGTCTGGACAGTATCATGCACTGCTCCGTCAGAGACGGCCTGACCGGGCTGTATAACCAGACCTATTTCAAGACATTGCTCAACCGGAAGGCGCAGATCCGCCGCCGGGAGGATGACAACTCCAGTGCACTGATCCTTTTGGACCTTGATCATTTCAAGCATTATAACGACAGTTGCGGGCATGTGGCCGGTGATGAGGCGTTGCGCATCATGGCCGGGATCATCAGGGAACAGATCCGCGAGCAGGACGTCGCGGCGCGCTACGGCGGTGACGAGTTTGCCGTCTATCTGCCGAAAGTCATGAAAAACGTCGCTTTTGCCGTTGCTGACCGGATACGGCTGGCGGTCGAGTCCACCGTGTTTCCGGGGGAGGAGCTACTAAAAGGTGTCAGGCTGACCACCAGCACCGGCATCTCCTTTTTTTCCGATGAGACAAACGATGTAAATACGCTGTTAGAGACGGCCGACAGGGAACTCTATAATGCCAAGCGTCTTCGCAATGCAGTATCGCCATGCAGCCTTGAACACGGAAGTCACATACACCATGTACACCAGGCGCCACCCGTATGTTTCCGGACCATGGGGAAGCTGCCGGCCGGTTCCGAGGCGTTTCTATGTTTGAGGGAAGTAAACTGGAAGGGGTGTTCGAATGCCGCCCAATCGTACCGGAGGCCGGTATTGAACTCCTGATCCAATCTTCATGGCTGTTTCAAGTTGCGCATGCAACTGCTGACCGATCATCTGCTTTTCTCACCAACCAGTCATTCCATATGTTCCGACACTTCTATCACAAATCCCGACTCTGATATTTCCCAGGGGCAACCGTCGATCGGCCGCCCCCGGAATTATGATGCCACTATTTCGCGCTAGGAGACTACAGCCTGGTATAGCTGCCGCTGATACCGGAAGGCGTTGTCACGCCGTTATAGGTCAATGAGTTGACCTTGAAGGTATAAACTCCCGGCAGC
>JAURXC010000001.1 GCA_030654645.1 Deltaproteobacteria bacterium
GCTGCCGCCGGGTCGTTCCGCGGCACCTCGCGTCCTTCCCGGAAGAGCCTGCCGATGGAAGTCATCGCGGCCGGATCATTGTCGATGGTTGCCCGGTGAACCATTTCATTCATTGCCGGACGTTCAGAAAGTATGACGCGGGTCTGCTCTTCAACACTTGCGGCCAGGGCCGGCCGCACTTCCGACAGGGTTGCACCGGCCAATGCCAGTACAGTAATTGTGGCTGCACAGGTCGCTTTGTAATTGAAACAATTGGACATATATTGCTATTCCTCCCTGTTTGCCGGTGAGGTGGACGGGGGCATCATGGATCGGGTAGCGACAACACTTGCGCAGACTGTCAGACGATATGTGAAGAGTGTTTTTGATTATTCGGATGGGTAATTATTGCTATTATAGTTATACATCAATAATTTACAACAACTAATTTGATCCTCGAACTGTCGGGGCATTGGATAAAGTCGGCGGCAACTGTTTTTTTCCGAAGGTATGTTTTTCAGTGAATAATGGTAACTATTTCAACATGGGAAATTCTCTGGCAAACAAGGGACTGTTGGGCATCAACGCATTGCGGTCAATCAGTGCGTATTCGATACGCCCCTACTGGCCTTCGATTCTTTTCAGTGCCTGTTTTGCGTCCTGGTATCCCTGGCGGGCGGATTTCCGGTACATTTTCAGAGCTTCCTCCCGGTTCTGCTCGACCCCTTGGCCCCTCTCGTAAAGGCGCCCCAGGCGGTACTGGGCGGCCGCGTTGCCTTTGTCGGCTGCCTTGAGGTACCAGGCTGCCGCCTCTGCAAAATCTGTTTTGGCGCCCTGTCCCTTTTCAAACATAATCCCAAGCATATATTCCGACTTGACATCATCATCCGATGCTTTGAATTCCCGCAGGGCCGTCTTGAAATCGTTTACCCGGTAGGCTTCCATGCCGTCAAAGTATGCCGCTTCAGAAGAGAGTGAAAATGTCAGCAGGGAGCAGGCACAACACAACATGGTTAATACTGATCTTGGCATCATTATTCCTCCCGTACGGTCTGATTGCCTGCAAGTTATTGTAAACTGGTTCAAAAGGGTGTAGTTGATTTGGACGCTGAGCGAATGTTAATAGCAGCATGGATCAATGTCAATAGCCTGTCGCCATAAAGGTTTGACACCGGTCGAAGATACGCCATGGTGTTGTGTGCGACAAGCTGCTTCTCTGGCCAGAACATTTGGCGCTATTCCGGCCAAATAACCGGTGAATCTGAAAAACACTAAAAGAAACATCGCGATTTAGCCGAAAAATATTTAATAATTCCCGGTTGCGCCACGATAATAGTTCTCCTTGAATTTTGTTTTTAATGTATCAATTGCGTTGTTGCCCGGAAATGCCTGCAGCGCAACGCTTTATCGGCAACTAATCCCGACTGGAACAAAAACTCCGCTGAGCGGTACATTCAGTGCATTACCTCTGGAAGTGCGGCAGAGCCACCCATGTCACTGCAATGGAAGGTAGCCCTGCCGGAAGCGTAATTCTATTGCTGGTTCGATATTAACTGCCAAACAGAGAAACAGGGCGGATATGGTGAAAATACGGCCGGTTATTTTATTCAGCACCCTGTTGGCCTTCGGATGGCACACTATCTCTTACCCGATGGTGGGCGGAACAGTTGTCGGCAACGGTGACTCTTTCAAAAAACATATGGTGGGCATATACAATACCGCTGACGGAGGGGTCTGCACCGGAACCCTGATACGGCAAGACGTGGTTCTGACCGCGGCCCACTGCTTTGACACGTCCGATAATCCTGAAGATTATATCGCCCTGTTTGGCCTTGCAATCAGCCAGGAAAAAGATACCAGGAGCGTGCCGGTCGCAGCCATAAAAATTCCCGCCATGTATAACCCGAGAAAAAACAAGCGCAACAGCAACTTTGATATTGCCCTGATGAAGCTGGCTTCAGCGGCGCCCGGCGGGTATTCTCCTGCGGCTGTCGCCACGAATACGGCTGGCTTTCCTGTTTATGACGAAACTTATATAACCGCGGGCTATGGCGTTACCAAGCTCCGGAAAAATGATCCGGGCGTACTGAGGATGCTGGCGGCCAGGGGGACGGAATTCTCCTTGTCGGGACAAGGCCGGTATATTGAATTGAAGCCTTCCGGGGCGGGGCCATGC
>JAURXC010000004.1 GCA_030654645.1 Deltaproteobacteria bacterium
CGGTTTCAAAGAGCAGGAAAAGAAGCAATATAAATGAAAATCCAAAGCTGATTGTCCCGAAAAAGCCTCAAGCTGAGGTCATAGGGATGGAATCGGGGAGTTTTTCAAAAGCCTGATATGAGATGCTTTGAACCATTTCGATATCCCCTGTTAAGCGCCAGTACTCCCTCCACCTTCAGCCGGACGCTACATGCCTCATTCAAACGGTAACGGACACCGTGAAGCGTCACCAATTTATCCATCAGCCGCATTGTCACTTTCTGGCCCGGCTTCGCGGATGGGTCTGCGTCGTTATGTCCCGCAGCATGTAAATATCCGGTTTTTCGGTACAGATATCTGGTAACTCAAAACCGATCAATAAATCGCTCCAATCTGACTAATGCATTTCCGGATTATAATCAAGCGTATTTTCAGGAAGTTACAAAGATTAAAAGTGAAAAGAAACTTTACACCGGTGCAAATTCAGCTTCAATATCATAAGGTTACAAAGGTGTAAAATCTCTTTATAGCAGCGAAATGGCTGAGTTTTGCCCGTTTTTATCAAATATATTTTCGGAGGCCCTGCGGATCGTCATCAGAACTTCAGAAAAACATGCTCATGCAAGCCATATTTCAAGCTCATGTCTTAAGGCGTGGTATCGGGAAATGGTCGGAAGCGAGGAAAAATAACATGAAAAAAGCACGAAAAAGGCCCCACGGAATTTCCCGTGGGGCCTTGATTCTGGTGGTGCCCGAAGCCGGAATCGAACCGGCACAGCATTTCTGCCGAGGGATTTTAAGTCCCTTGTGTCTACCAGTTCCACCATTCGGGCGCAATTACCGGCAGACAGTTAATCAGCAGTTGACCCGTTCCTTGAGGTCTTTGCCGGTCTTGAAGAACGGAGTCTTCTTGGATGGAATCCGGACGACCTCCCCGCTCTTCGGATTGCGAGCTTCACGGCCAAGTCTCTCGCGGATCGTGAAACTGCCGAATCCACGAATTTCAACTTTGTCGCCGGACTTGAGCGCTTCCTCGATGGAATCGAAAACAGTGTTAACCACTATCTCGGAAACCTTCATGTTCAGCATGCCGTGAGTCTGGACAACTCTTTCAATAAGTTCACTCTTGGTCATAATCCCTCCTGCAATTTACCCAATTAATTATTTCGATTGTTAAGACCCTGTTTCAGAAGGTCTCCAAAGGTTGAAGTTGATTCTCCCTGTGATCCCATGTACTGCTCGAACTCGGCTTTTTCGGCCGCTGCATGCACGGACTTGATCGAAAGCGATATTCTGCGCTCCTTGGGATCACAGCTCAGGACAACCGCTTCCAGGTTGTCGCCGATTGCCGCGAATTCCTTGGCCGAGGCGACTTTTTCACGCGACAGCTCGGAAACGTGGATCAGGCCTTCGATGCCCTCTTCCAGCTCCACGAACACGCCGAAATCGGTCAGTGAGGTGACCTTGCCGGTTACGACGGTACCGTTGCGATATTTGCCCGGTGCCAGGCTCCATGGATCGGGCTCAAGCTGCTTGATGCCCAGGGAAAGACGCTCGTTCTCAACGTCAACCTTCAAGACCACGGCCTGTACCAGCTGACCCTTCTCATATACGTCGCCGGGGTGCTTGATACGCTTGGTCCAGGACATGTCGGAGACATGAACCAGTCCGTCGATGCCGTCTTCGATACCGATGAACATGCCGAAGTCGGTCATGTTCTTGATCTGTCCCTCGATCTTGGTGCCGGCGGGATATTTGTCGGCAATTGTCGTCCAGGGGTTATCGGAAACCTGCTTGAGCCCCAGGGAAATCTTGCGGTTGGGCATGTCGATACCCAGAATCACTGTTTCAACCTCGTCACCCACATTGAGGATGTCGGCGGCACGGCGGACGCGCTTGGTCCAGGACATCTCGGAAACATGGATCAGGCCTTCGATTCCGGCTTCCAGCTCGACAAACGCACCGTACTCCATCAGGCTTACCACGCGGCCGCTGACACGGTTTCCGACGGGGAACTTATTGGGTACATCCAGCCATGGATCGGCCAGGGTCTGCTTGACGCCCAGCGAGATCTTGCCCTTGGCGCGGTCGAATTTGAGGATTTTGGCTGTGATCTGCTGACCCGGCTTGAGTACGTCAGCCGGCTTGCCGACCCGGCCCCAGGAGAGGTCGGATACGTGCAGCAGTCCGTCAACGCCGCCCAGATCAACGAATGCGCCGTAATCGGTAACGTTTTTGATTATCCCTTCGACGATCTGGCC
>JAURXC010000017.1 GCA_030654645.1 Deltaproteobacteria bacterium
CTGGCGGCCGAGATCGGCTCCTCGCTGGTCTATACCGGAAGCCGCGATGCGGACTTCGAGGATATGGTCAGAAGGCACCTGGCGCGCGTGCTCTGTTCTCCCCGGTAGTTTGTACCAAAAACAATCGGAGCCATTCATTAACAACAAACTTTTGAAAATGGCGCGCCCTGTGGTATAGGAATGGTATGCAATGCTGTGGAGAGCTATATGGGTGAAGACCGGAGTCCGGTGACAAACATTCTGCTGATCTGCCGTGAAGGGGAGAGCCGTCGCCTGTATCAGGCCGAACTGGACTCACCGGAAGTGTCGCTGGTGTGTGTCCAGGCGCTGATGGAGTTCTTTGACCGGGAAGTGTACTGCCCGCTGAACGGAATTCTGATCGATATGCCCACCTATATGCGCAGCAGTGAGGACGAGAAACACCTGCTGACGGTTCTGGTCGGACTTTTCCCGGCGTTGCGCCTCAAGTGTAACGAAGCCACCGGTGAAATCCGCACGCTTCCATTCGGAACTTCGTACCTCCGAAATGAAGTGCCGTCAGTTTTCGTCAGCAAATATTGCAGACCATTTATTGAACGTAAAATCCGGACCTGTGAACGCTCCCACCAGACTTACCCGGCAATACTGCATCTGTTCAGGCCGGCTGAAAATGTGCCGGGAACGAAATCCGTGACTACCAGCATATCCCGTGAAGGGTGCTTTCTGGTCAGTTTTGAACCGTGGAATATCGGAGAACGTGGCTGGCTTGCCATTGCGGACCTGGAAGATGCTTCGCCCATTCCGGTAGAGGTCCGCTCGGTCAGGCCATGGGGAGAACCACGCTCCCTGCCGGGGATGGGGGTCAGATTCATCGAACTGACCGGATCGCAGAAAGATGAATTGAGTCGGCTGGGTGGCCGGAGCTTTATCGCGGAGGATGAATGATTGCCGGAGCTCCCGTAAATAATGTATAGAACCATGTTGATCTTAGTCAATCAGGGCATTGTCTGAGCCTGTCGGGGGATGTGTGGGAAAGGTTGCCATAGAAAACATTGAAACCGGAATGGTGCTGGCGAGCGATGTCCATGACCGCTCCGGACGCATGCTGCTGGGAGCCGGGGCCGAGCTGACCCAGAAGCACCTGGTCATTTTTCGAACCTGGGGCGTTCTGGAGGCGGACATCGAAGGATATGGAAGCGATGACTCCGCCGACCAGATACCTTCTGATGTGGATCCACTGGAACTGGCCACGGCGGAACAGGAACTGGCCCCTCTTTTCAAGCATACGAACCGGAGCCATCCCGCCATTATCGAGCTGATGCGGATTGCGGCACTAAGGAAGGTTCAACATGGCCATGTCTGATTACCCGCCCACCACCATCGAACGGCTGGTGGAAGAAACCAGCACGGTCTATTCTCTCCCGCTGTTCTACGAACGTCTTAACGAGACTATCAACCATCCGCGCAGTTCCATTGATGACATATCCAAAATCATAACCGAGGACCAGGGTCTGACGGCAAGACTGCTGAGGCTGGCCAACAGCCCGATGTTCGGCTGTTATGCAAAGGTTGAGTCGATCACCAAGGCGGTAACCATCATCGGGACCCAGCAGCTGCGGGACCTGGCGCTGGCTGCTTCGGTGATGGGGGTATTCAAGGGGATTCCGGAAGATCTGCTGAACATGACCTCTTTCTGGCGGCACTGCATCGCTTGCGGCATCATTGCCCGCAGCCTGGCGGTTTACCGGCGCGAGTCGAATGTGGAACGGCTCTTCGTGGCCGGCATGCTCCACGATGTGGGCCAGGTCGTACTGGCCACCGCCCGGCCGGAGTTGAGCCGCGAACTCCTGGAGGCCCAGCGCGACACCGGCATGCTTTACCTGCATCTGGAACGGGAACGGCTCGGGTTCGACCACGCCGATCTTGGCGGGGCGCTGCTCAGGAAATGGAAGATTCCCGCCAGTATCGGCGAACCGGTGGCTTTTCACCATAATCCCGGTTCCGCCGAGCAGTTCCGCCTCGAAACGGCCCTGATCCACCTTGCGGATATCATCTGCCAGTCCATGGAACTGGGGCATGGGGCCGAGGCCGGGGTGCCGCCGTTGGATGAGCCGGCCTGGGACCGGCTGGGGCTGTCACCACAGATGCTGGGCACTGTTTTGAAACAGTCCGAGTCCCAGATCAACGAAACCTTTTCGATCCTGTCAGGAGGGGCCGATGGTTGACCGGAATTTATCCAACTCGCCCGAGTTCCTCCAGGAGCGGGTCAGCTATCTTGAGGAATCCAACCAGCGCTTCATGTCGATTCTGGAAATGTTGGCCTCCAGCAGCGAGTTCCAGGGCGATCTCAGCCGTGCAAAGGATGGTGCGGGGATTTTCAAGGCGACGGCCAGCCAGTTACGGCGGCTTTTTGCATTCCAGTCGATGGGCTTTCTCGACAGCCAGTTTGACGGCAGTTTTGAACTGCTGGTAGCTGACCCGGCCGGGTCACGCGATATTCTGCAGGGCCAGGTCGAGGCCCGCATGATGGACGGCACTTTTGCCTGGGCGCTGAATCGCAACCAAGCGGTTCTGGTTCCGATGGATAACGGAGAAACTCTGCTGCTGCAGGTCGTGGCCACCCAGTCCTGTGTCCGGGGGATGTTCGTCGGCACCCTGCCCGGCAGTTCGGCCGCGCTGGACGGAGCTTCGCTGAATGCGCTTTCGATCGTGCTGTATACCTGCGCCTATGCCCTGGAGAGCACCATTCTGTACGGCATGCTGCACGACCATACCCAGCACCTGGAGGAGCGGGTGCAGCTGAGGACCCGTGACCTGGAAGAAGCCCGCCGGCAGGCGGAGGCGGCCAATCTTGCCAAAAGCGACTTTCTGGCCAACATGAGTCATGAAATCCGCACACCCATGAACGGGGTAATGGGGATGACCGAGCTGATGCTGCAGGGGGGGCTTACACCGCAGAAGGAAAAAAAATACCTGCGGGCCATCAAGGATTCCGCCGACAGCCTGATGCTGATTATCAACGACATCCTGGACTTCTCCAAGATCGAGGCCGGCAAATTCACGCTGGAAAAAGTCCCGTTCAATCTCCGGGACGTGGTGGAGCGCTGCCTGGGAGGGCTGCTGATAAGGTGCGAGGAAAAGGGGCTCGGGCTGACTTCCCGGATAGACCTTGCCGTGCCGGCCTGCCTGGTGGGGGATCATGGCCGGCTGCGCCAGGTTCTGACCAACCTGGTGGGAAACGCGGTCAAGTTCTGTCAACAGGGGCGGATCACGGTCGAGGTCGATCTGGATTCTCGGGAGACAGATGATGTCACGCTGCATGTCCGTGTCACCGATACCGGGATAGGAATTGCCGAGGAGGCCTGTGAGCGGATTTTCAATCAGTTTGAACAGGCTGACACCTCCACCACGCGAAAATTCGGCGGGACCGGACTTGGACTTGCGATCTGCAAGAAGCTGGTGGCGTTGATGGATGGAGACATCTGGGTCGAGAGCCGGTTGGGGGAAGGGAGCTGCTTTCATTTTACGGCCCGTTTCCAGGTCGGCAACGAGGAGCTGCTGACAGCGGACAAGGAGTTATCACCGACTTCCGACCAGTCTGGGCAGGCTACGCTGGATATCCTGCTCGCCGATGACGTGGAAATAAACCGGGCCCTGGTACAGGCGGTTCTGGAACCCTATCATCACCGGATCACATTTGCCGAGGATGGGCGTAAGGCGTATGATCAATTCAGGTCCGGGCACTTTGATATCGTGTTGATGGATGTTCAGATGCCGGAAATGGACGGATTGCAGTCAGCCAGGGCGATCCGGGAATACGAGCGTGCCATTGGGCGGAGTGTGTCTGTGCCGATAGTGGCCATGACCGCATTTGCCGGTAACGAGGATCGCCAGATTTGCCTCGATGCCGGCATGGATGATTATCTGAGCAAGCCGGTCAAACCGGCCCAGTTGTTGCAATTGTTGAACAGATTCTGTGATCGCCGGATGGCAACCGCTGAAGCGGTTACGGAGAATACTCCGGCGACATCGATACCGAAATCGTCTCCGGATGAACTCGATGAATCGATTGAGATTTTTAACCAGAAAGAGCTTCTGGAACGGCTTGGAGGCCGCTCTGAAATGGTACCGCGCTTTATCGGGCTGTTTTGCAAGGGGGTTTTGCCGCAACTGGAGGGTCTGGCTACGTCTCTGGAGGCGGAGGATCCGGAAGCGGTGCGGCGGCATGCCCACGCGATCAAGGGCTCGGCCGGAAATATTGCCGCGCAACGGATACATCAGATGGCTGCGATGATTGAAAAAACGGCCAAGGAAGGTGATCTGACGGAAACTCCGCAGCGGTTTGCCATGCTGCAGTTGGAATACAGCGCATTTATCGAGACTGTCGGGGCTTTGGGGTTTATTGCCGAAACCTGATGGATTCCAATGGAGGTTGGATTTATGGTGCGATGTCTGGTGGTGGATGACGATGAACTGGGACGTGAGTTGATTGCCAGCTACCTTGAAGGAATTGCCGACTGCGAGATGGCGGAAAACGGCTTGAAAGCGGTTGAGATGTTCCGCGACGCATTTGAGGGCGGCAACCCCTATGATCTGATAATCCTGGACATTGTAATGCCGGAAATGGATGGTCATACCGCAGCAAAAGAGATCCGCATGATCGAGAAGGAGTGGGGTGTCCCGATCAACAACGGGGTCAACATAGTCGTTCTGTCATCCCTGAATACTCCGAGCGATGTGATCCAGGCCTATGTCTCGGCCAGGTCGGCCGCGCACCTGGTCAAACCGGTGCAACCGGACAAGTTGCTGGCAATTCTTGGCAAACTGGGCATGCGCGGGCAACAGTGATGCCGGGCCTGATCCGGCAAATTGCAAAGAGCTGATTTGACATTATAATTTCCTGGCATTGCCCGGTTGTTCCGCAGCGCACTGATAAGCATAGTTTCCAACAAGGTTACTTATGGCTGAAAATCAATTCATAAAGGGTGCCGAGTCGGTCAGTCGCCAGGAAATCAAGCGCTACGGCTATACCCTTGCGTTCGAGATCAGCCCGGACGAAGTTGAGTGTCACTGTTTCTATGAGCCGGCCACCACCGGAGGAACGCCTCTTACCGGTGCCGAGCTGCAGACACATTTGGCGCAGTTCAAGATCAGGGAGGGAATAATTCCCGAGTCGGCCGCCGCTCTTCTCAATTGCGCGGCCAGTGCCAAATCCGTGAACGGTATGTTGCTGGCGCGGGGGATCCCGATGGTTCCGGGCGAAGACGGCCAGATTGTGATGAGTGTGGCCGACGACCTGGAAAAGAGCGAGTCGGATCGCAAAACCGATGGAAGCGTTGATTTTCGTCATGTACAATCTTTTCTGAATGTCGATGCCGGGGTGCTGGTGGCGACAATCAAGCCCCCCGGTCCCGGAACTCCCGGCAAAACCGTTACCGGGAAAACTATTCCGCCACAGCCGGGAATCCCGGTCAAGCTCGAACTGGGTCCGAATGTCCGCCTTGATGATGGTAAGGTTGTTTCCGTTCTTGCCGGGCGGGTCTGCTGCCGGGGGAACGCGATTTCGGTCGAGGATGTCTACGAGATTGACGGTGATGTGGATTTCAAGGTCGGCAACATCTCCTTCAAGGGGTATGTGGAGATCAAGGGTGACGTACTGGACGGCTTCTTTGTCAAGGCCACCAAAGGCATCAAGATCCAGGGGAATATCGGGGTTTGCTCAATCGAGTCCGATGGCGATATCACCTTTTGCGGCATGAGCGGCCAGGGTGCCGGTTCAATCCGCTGCGGCGGTTCGATTTACGCCAACTTCATCTATGAAGCAATGATCGAATGCGCCGGTGATATCAAGGCCGAGGTCGAGATCCGCAACTCCCACATCAAGTGCCTGGGGGCGGTCTACGTCAACAAGGGGGGGCTGAGCGGAGGTGAAAGTTTTGCACTGGCCGGCATCGAGTGCGGCGTACTGGGAACGGTCACATCGCTTCGAACCCGCGTGGTTGCCGGAGTTCACTACGGTGATCTGGAAGAACTCAACAGCCTGTTTAACGAGTTGAAAGTTCTGGTTGCGGAATTCAGCGCCGCGGCGAAGGGGACCGTGGATATGAAGGCGTTCTCCGCCAAACGGGCTAACATTACCGAACGGACCCAGGAAGTCCGCTCAAGGGCACATGATGAGAGCAATCCGAAGGTGAACGTAAAAAAGATGCTTTACGAAGGGGTCAATATCACCCTTGGCATGATCAGCGAAAATATCGCCGAAGAGCGTAAGGGACCGGTCAGCATCATCGTGAACACGATAGAAGGGGGTTTCCGCTTCCTTGGGATGACGCCGCTCTCTTTCAAGGCAGCTATGATAGAAGAGACCTTCATTCAGCAGCACCTGCTGGACCAGCAGAAAAACCGATCGAGCTTACAGGAGGATGGGGCATGAAAGCCTTGATAGTTGACGATGTGGAAATGAACCGTGAATTGCTGGCCATTTTTCTCGAAGGGCGCGCCACGGTTGCCTTTGCCGAAAGTGGAGAGGATGCGTTGGAACTGGTGGAAGGAGCTCTCGAAAGCAAAGCGTATTATGACCTGATCTGCATGGACATCTTCATGCCGGGCAAGGACGGGCATGAAACGCTCAAGGCTATCAGGGAGATGGAGTCCGCCCATGGCGGAGCACGGGCAACCGTTTTCATGGTCACCGGCAGCAGTTCCCCGGATGACATGTTCGATGCGCTGATGCATGGCGATTGCGATGATTATCTCACCAAACCGCTGATGCAGCAGAGCTTTAACGAGCTTCTGGGCAAGCACGGACTGTGCTGATTGTGGCGGGGATTGACGGCTGTCAATTTTGTTTTGATTCCACCTTTACGCTGTGCTAGAAATAGATCCTGTTTACATTAAATTTGGGTATCACTATAAAAGGAGTCTGTCATGTCAACCAACAACGATAATGCCGCAGCTGCTGTGATTGCCTTTGTTTCCGGAGCCGTGATCGGCGCCGCCGCCGCTCTCCTGCTGGCTCCGGCGCCCGGTTGCGAAATGCGCGAGAAACTTTCCGGACTGGGTGAAACCGCCGCCGAACGTGTAAAACGTCTTGCCCGTGAAGCCAAGTTCAAGGTCACCCCCAAGACCAAGGGTGGCGATTATGAGTACGACGGCGGAGACGCCTGGATTTGAAAGGCCACCGCGGATGGAACTGAAATACGGTTCATCATCGTTTAATCTCGAACTCCCGCCGGAACGTCTGGCGGGAGTCATAGTCCCCCTGTTATCCCAGCCCGCCGAACCCTCAGAAAACATTATCAATGCCGCTCTTGATGCCTGTCTAGCGACGATCTCCGGATTCAGACCCGGTGAGAAGGTCGTCATTGTCACCTCGGACATCACCCGTTATAGCGGCAGCGAAATCTATCTCCCCTTGCTGGTGGAACGTTTAAACCGTCAGGGGATTGCCGACCGCGATATCGAGATACTGATCGCACTCGGAATTCACCGCAAACAGACCGACCACGAACACCAGAAGATCGTCGGGCCGCTTTATGGCCGGATTCGCGTGACTGACCACGAGTGCGACGAATCGGGGCATCTGGCCCTGCTCGGCACCACTTCGAACGGTATCAGGGTCAGCATCAATCGCAAGGCGGTCGAGGCCGATCACCTGATATTGACCGGCACGATCGGATTTCACTACTTTGCCGGTTTCGGCGGCGGACGCAAGAGTGTACTGCCCGGTATCGCCAGCCGTCAGGCCTGCATGGCCAGCCACTTTGCCGTACTAAACCCCGGCGCGGGGAACGGCAAAAATCCACTGGCAACAACCGGCAACCTGGATGGCAACCCGGTGCATCAGGCCATGCTTGAAGCCTGTGCGATGGCAGCGCCCGATTTTATCCTGAATACCGTGCTGACTCCCGACAAGCGCATCATGGCCGCCTTTGCCGGTGACTGGCGCGAGGCGCACGAAACCGGCTGTCGCTTTTATTCCGAATTCTTTGCATTCCCGCTGCGGGAAAAGGCCGATCTGGTGATCGCTTCCTGCGGAGGCTTTCCCAAGGACATCAACCTGATCCAGGCCCACAAGTCGATGGAGTATGCCTCCCAGGCGATCCACGACGGCGGAGTCCTGATTCTGCTGGCGGAGTGTCGCGACGGATTCGGCAATAGCACCTTCTTCAACTGGTTCCGCCACAAGCAACTGGACGCCTTCGAAGCGGCGTTGCGCCAGCAGTACGAAATCAACGGTCAGACCGCCTACTCGATGCTGCAGAAGGCCCAACGCTTCCGCATCATTCTTGTCTCCCAGTTTCCCGACAAGCAGGTGAAGGAGATGGGCATGCTGCCGGCCGCAACGCTTGATGAAGCGATGGAGTTGGCGGCCGGCCTGTCTCCTCCCGATTGGCGCGCCTATCTGATGCCCGAGGCGGGCAGT
>JAURXC010000021.1 GCA_030654645.1 Deltaproteobacteria bacterium
CCTGCCCGATAACATCGGCTACGGCAAGCTGATCATGGAGATATTCGAAGAGGTTGCCGAACATAAACTGATCCAGCCGACCTTTATCACCGCCTACCCAACCGAGGTTTCGCCACTGTCACGCAAGAACGATCAGAACCCGGATATTGTAGACCGTTTTGAACTGATCATTGCCGGCCGCGAAATTGCCAACGCCTTTTCGGAGCTGAACGATCCGATCGACCAGAAAGAGCGCTTCCTGGCCCAGGTAGCGGAGAAGGACAAGGGCGACGAAGAGGCCCACTACATGGACGAGGATTATGTCCGTGCGCTGGAGTACGGCCTGCCGCCAACCGCCGGCGAAGGCATCGGCATCGATCGCCTGGTTATGCTTCTGACGGACTCGCCCTCGATTCGTGACGTGATACTTTTCCCGCAGCTGCGCAAGGAAACAAAATAACTGATGCCATTCGAGCTTTTTATTGGATTGCGCTACCTGAAAGCCAAGCGCAAATCGACTTTCATTTCAATCATTACCTTCATATCCACAGCCGGCGTTACACTGGGAGTCATGGCACTGATCGTGGTGTTGGCTGTCATGACCGGCTTTGAAGACGATCTGAAAGAAAAAATACTCGGCACCAATGCCCATATAGTCGTGATTCGCAGTGGTTCCCCGATGGAAAACTACAACTCCGTCATGGACAAGCTGAAGGGTTTCGAGGGAGTTGAGGCCGCTACACCTTTTATTTACAACCAGGTTATGCTATCTTCCGGCAAGAACGTATCCGGTGTGGTATTGAGGGGGATCGATGTCGCCACCGACCGCCAGGTGACAAGACTCAGCAAGTCGGTGGTCGAGGGGAGTGTCGATCGGCTCGAGCCCAGCATGGGTGAAGGCGCGGATGCGACACCAGGGCTGATGGTGGGGAAAGAGCTGGCCAAACATCTCAACCTGTTCCTGGGGGACAAGGTCAACGTGATCTCGCCGATGGGCAACATCACGCCGCTTGGCATGATGCCCAGGATGAAACCCTTCAAGGTCGTCGGCATTTTCAACACCGGCATGTTCGAGTATGACTCGACCCTGGCCTATGTCAGCCTGGGGCATGCCCAGAGTTTTTTTGATCTGGGCGATACTGTTACCGGCATTCAACTCAAGGTCAAGGATGTTTACAATACCGGCGAACTGTCCCGCACCATCAACCGCGAAATGGGTACCGGTTTTTATGCCCGCGACTGGATGCAGATGAACAAGAACATCCTGTTTGCGCTTAAAACCGAAAAGATTGTCATGTTCATAATACTGACACTGATCGTTCTGGTGGCGGCTTTCGGCATTGCTTCGACTCTCTTCATGGTTGTGATGGAAAAAACCAGGGACATTGCCATTCTAAAGTCCATGGGCGCTACCGGGACCAGCATCATGAAGATATTCGTACTTGAGGGTTTGATCATCGGCATCATCGGCACCATCCTCGGCGTTGCCTCCGGCCTGCTGATCGCACTGAACCTGGAACCGATCGTCAACACAATCCAGAAGGTAACCGGCCAGAACTTTTTCAGTAAGGACATCTACTACCTGGATCACTTCCCTTCCCTGGTTGTGCAGTCCGATGTGATTCTGATCTCCGTGACCGCCGTGCTGATTTCGTTTTTGGCGACACTTTATCCGGCATGGCAGGCCTCACGCATGCTGCCGGCAGAGGCGCTCAGATATGAGTAGCATTCTCGAAGTGCGAGCCCTGTGCAAAACCTACACGAGCGGGCCCAACCGTGTTGAAGTCCTGAACGGGATCGATCTTGATCTGCAAGCCGGCACGACCACCGCCCTGGTAGGGGCTTCCGGAGCCGGCAAAAGTACCCTGATGCATCTGCTGGGAGCGCTGGACCGGCCGACTTCAGGAACCGTTCTTTTCCGTGGAGAAGATGTATTCAAAAAGAACGACCGGGAACTGGCCGCGTTCCGCAACAGGAGCATCGGCTTTGTATTCCAGTTTCATCATCTGCTCCCGGAGTTCACGGCTCTCGAGAATGTAATGATGCCGGCATTGATCGCCAGGGTACCGAGAAATACAGCGATGAAGAATGCAGCCATTCTGCTGAATGACGTCGGACTGGGGCAGCGCATGACGCACCGCCCCGGCGAGCTTTCCGGCGGGGAGCAACAGCGTGTCGCGATAGCCCGTGCGCTTGCGCTTGAACCGGAAATACTGCTGGCCGATGAACCGACCGGCAATCTGGACATGAAGACCAGCGACGGCATCCATGCCATGCTGGCGGAACTGCAGAGCCGCAAGGGATTGACCCTGGTGATTGTAACACACAACGAACGTCTGGCCGCCGCCATGGGAACCACCGTTCGATTGACGGATGGAAAGCTGGACAAAACTATATGATTTTCGGGGGAAGCGTGCCCAGTTTTCAGAACATTTTAGCAACTATTTCCCTTGTTGCCGCTTTTGGTGTAACCAATGCCAGGGCTGAAGGTGAAAAGATCGTCGAAGTCCAGGTACAGGGCAACCGGCGCATAGAATCCGCGGCCATCCTCAACGTATTGAAAGTTCATGCCGGCGATACCCTTTACAACGACAAGACCGATGCCGACATACGGGCTATCTATAAACTTGGCCATTTCCAGGATGTACAGGCGGTGCTGGAGCAGACCGACAAAGGGAACGTGCTGATATACACGGTACTTGAGAAACCGATCGTCCGGAGTATCAAGTTTGAAGGGAACAAGGAACTCACAACCGAAAAGTTGAAGGAAGCGCTTGAATTCCGCCAGAACACAATTTTTTCGACAAAAGATCTCGACAAAAGCGTTGCCAAGATCAAGAAGCTTTACGGTGACGAAGGTTTCTATCTTGCCGACATACAGCCCCAGGTTGACAAGACATCCGCAAGCGATCGTTCCGTCACCTTCAAGATTAACGAGGGGAAAAAAGTCCTGATCAGCAACATCCGCTTTGACGGCAGCAAGACTTTCAGCGACCGCAAGTTGCGCGGAGTCATGGAGACCAAGGAGTCCTGGTTCATGTCCTGGCTCACCGGAGCCGGCACATACAAGGAAGAGGTCTTGAAAAACGACGCCCTGATAATCAGCGACTTTTACCTGAACAACGGCTTTATCAACGTCAAGGTGGGTGAACCGTCGATCAAACTGAACGATGCCAAAACAGCACTTGAAGTTTCCATCGGCATTACCGAGGGCGAACAGTACCGCATCGGCGAGATAGGGTTCAAGGGAGAACTGCTGGAATCGGCGGCGGACCTGCGCAAGAAGCTTAAAAGTGAGCCGGGTGAGGTTTTCAGCCGTGCGACACTGCGTACCGACATCTTTACCTTGACTGACGTCTATGGCGACAAGGGTTACGCCTTTGCCAACGTCAATCCGCAAACGCGGCCCAACAACGAGAAGAAGACCGTTGACATGACTTTCGACATGGAAAAGGGCGAGCTGGTTACAATTGAACGGATTGCCATTTCCGGCAACCCCAAAACCAGGGACAAGGTGATCCGCCGTGAGTTGCGTGTAAACGAAAACGAACTTTACAACGCAACCGGCATGAAACGCAGCAAACAGAACCTGATGAATCTCGGATTTTTCGAGGAAGCCAACATTGCCACCGCCAAGGGGAGCGCCAGCAACAAGCTCAATGTAAATATCGACGTCAAGGAAAAGCCGACCGGAACTTTCAGCATCGGTGGCGGCTACAGTTCGCTGGACGGTTTCATAGGCCAGGGTTCGGTTCAGCAGGCCAACTTCCTCGGCCTTGGTCTCAAGGCCAACCTGTCAGCTTCCATCGGCGGAAGTTCGCAGACCTACTCGGTCGGCGTCACCGATCCCCATTTTCTCGATACTAAATGGACCCTGGGCGGTGACATCTACCGTTCTGAACGCGATTATATCGATTACAGCCGCCGTCTGATGGGTGGCGACATCAAGGCCGGTTACCCGATCAACGACTTTGTCGGAACCTTCTTCATGTACAAGTATGAAATCAAGGATATCTACAACCCAACCGATGCCTACCGCAAAGTCAGCTTGATCGACCCGGCCAACTACCCGCTCGGGACAACCACAACCAGTTCGATTTTCGGCAGCATCACCCATAACAATACCGACTATCGGCTGGACCCGACCATCGGCATGATCAACTCTTTGTCGCTTGAATACGCCGGCCTGGGTGGCAACAACAAGTTTGCCCGCTATGTTACCGATCACACGGTTTTCTACCCACTTTACAAGAAACTGATTTTTTCCAGCAAGATTACCTTGGGATACGTCCAGGAGGTTGGCCAACCGGTGCCAATCGACGAGAAGTTCTACCTGGGCGGCATTTTTTCATTGCGCGGATACAAGGCCCGCACCGTATCTCCAACCAAGGTACAGCGGACGGAACCGGATATGAATGGAAACTGGTCGGAGGATCAGCGGGTCTATCTGGGCGGGAGCAAGGAAGTTTTCGGCAACGTCGAGTTCTCGTTTCCGCTGCTGCAGGAGGTCGGTGTCAAAGGAGTGGTCTTCTTCGATTACGGCAATGCATTTGAAGACAAATTCAATACAATGCTGATGAGCTACGGCGGCGGTATCCGCTGGGCATCGCCGATCGGGCCCTTGAGGCTGGAATACGGAATTCCGCTCAATCCGCGTAGCGGCATTGACAGCAACAGCGGCAGATTCGAATTTTCCATCGGAAGCCTGTTTTAATTAATCAGCTAACTTAACCCGTATGACGGGGCTAGACTTCGGCTACACATTAAAGGAGAATGCAACATGAAAAAATTGTTAGTGGCAGGTATTGCAGCACTTTGCATGGTATCAACGTCGGTTTTTGCCGCGGACGTGAAACTGGGCTACATCGACATGCAGCGGGCCCTGAACGGTTCCGAGGCCGGCAAGGAGGCCAAGGAGCAGCTGGCTGCGAGAGTCAAGAAGTACCAGGACGAAATCAACATAAAGCAGGAAGACCTCAAGAAATTGAAAGATGAGCTGGAAAAACAGGGCATGCTCCTCTCCGAATCGGCCCGCGCTTCCAAGGAAAAGGATTACCAGAACAAACTGAAGGATTTCCAGCGTTTCACCAAGGATGCCCAGGACGAGCTGCAGGGCAAGGATGAAGAGTTCACGCGCAAGATCCTGGAAGGCATGGAGAAGGTGATCCAGGAATACGGCCGCAAGAACGGCTTTACCTTCATCTTTGTCAAGAACGAAAGCATGCTGTTCGTTGACGACAAGTCCGACCTGACGGAAGAGGTGCTGAAACTGTTCAACGCAAACAGGAAGAAGTAGGCCATGCTCCCCTCCAGAACATTGAATGAGCTGGCCGGGTATCTGGGCGGAAACGTGCTGGGTGACGGGAATCTGGCGGTAAACGGTCTGGCTCCGCTGGAAAACGCCGGGCCGGACAAGATCACCTTCCTGGCCAATCCAAGATATGCCTCCAAGGTTGCGGAAACCGGGGCCGGCGCGGTATTGATGGCGCCCGGCGGCGAACGCTACGGACGCAACGTGATCGAAGTGGCCAATCCCTACCTGGGCTTCGCCAAACTGCTGACACTTTTTTACACGCAACCGCATCCGCCCCTGGGCGTGCTTGCAGGAGCCAACATAGGAACCGGAGTGACCCTGGCTGAAGGCGTTTCCGTCTATCCGGGCGCTTGCATAGGCAATAACGTGACGATCGGCAACCGCACTGTAATCCACTCCGGAGCCGTGCTCTATGAAGGGGCTATTGTCGGCGATGACTGCGTGATCCACGCCAACGTGGTGGTCAGGGACAGATGCCGCATCGGCAATCGCTGCATCATCCAACCCGGAGCTGTAATCGGTTCGGATGGTTTCGGTTACGCCCCCGATGGCGGTTCCTACTATCGCATCCCGCAGATAGGAATCGTCGTGCTGGAGGATGACGTCGAGATCGGTGCCAATACCTGCATCGACAGGGCCGCCCTTGAGGTGACCCTGATCAGGCGCGGCACCAAACTGGACAACCTGGTGCAGATAGCCCACAACTGCCAGATCGGTGAAGACTGCATGATCGTGTCCCAGGTCGGCATATCGGGCAGCGCCAAGATCGGTAACCACGTCACGCTGGCTGGCCAGGTGGGGGTTGCCGGTCATCTCTCCATCGGCGATAACGTCATGGTCGGCGCGCAATCAGGAGTTCCCAGCTCGCTTGAGGCCAATGCCGGATACAGCGGTTCACCGACCATGCCGCACAAGGAGTGGCTGAGGGCAATGGCCGTGGTTCCACGCCTTCCGGAACTGAAGAAGACCGTCAATGCCCTGGAAAAACGCATTGCCGAGCTTGAATCGAAATTGAAATAACAGAGGGGGAATCCGCTTATGCTTATGGATGTAAACGATATCATGAAAATTCTTCCGCACCGCTATCCGTTTCTGATGGTGGATCGGATTGTGGAGCTCGAGCATGGCAAAAGATGCGTGGGAATCAAGAATGTCACCATCAACGAGCCCTTCTTCCAGGGGCATTTCCCGGGACACCCGGTCATGCCCGGCGTGCTGATCATTGAAGCGATGGCCCAGGTGGCCGGAATCATGGCTTATCAGGCCTCGGACGACAAAACCAAGAAAAAGGTCAGCTACTTCATGTCGATCGACGGCGCCAAGTTCCGCAAGCCGGTTTTCCCCGGCGACCAGTTGCGGATAGAGATCGAGACCACGCTCAATCGCCGCGGCATCTGGGGAGTCAACGGCAAGGCCTATGTGGGCGACACGCTGGTAACCGAGGCGGCCCTGAAGGCAACTTTCGCCGATTCGGCCACCTGATTAATGAACAGATGTACCGGAAATTGTAAATCAGTTATGGAGCGCATACCATGAGCATACACCCAACGGCAATTATCGACGGAACTGCTTCACTGGCCAGTGATATCGAAGTCGGACCATACGCAATCATCGGCAAGCATGTCACCATCGGCAAGGGCACCTCGATCGGCTCGCACACGGTCATTGGCGATTGGACCGAAATCGGCGAGAACAACCAGATTTCCCACCAGGCATCGGTCGGCGCCCCTCCCCAGGACCTGAAATATCGCGGTGAAGAGTGCTGGACCCGGATCGGCAATAACAACATGATCCGCGAATTCGCCACGATACATCGCGGCACGGTAACCGGCCACGCTGAAACGGTCGTCGGCAACGGCAACCTGATGATGGCCTACTCCCACGTTGCGCACGACTGCCGCATCGGCAACGGCGTGGTGATGGCAAATGTCGCCACTCTGGCCGGGCACGTCACCGTTGAGGACAACGTCATACTGGGGGGCCTGGTAGCGGTACACCAGTTTTCCACAATCGGAGCCTACGCGATGATCGGCGGCGGCACGATGGTCGGAATGGATATCCTGCCCTATACGATCGCCACTCCGGGCAAACGGGATGCCAAGCTGCGCGGCCTGAACCTGATCGGATTGAAACGGCGCGGATTCACGGAGGAGACCATCGGTCACCTGAAAAAGGCCTATAAGACCCTGTTCATGGCCGACCTGAAACTGCCCGACGCGATTGCACGAATCAAGAGTGAAATAACCGGTTGCCCGGAAATCGACTACCTGCTGGTTTTCATCGAAAATTCCAAACGCGGTATCTGCCGCGGATGAGCGCGCTACGAACAGCGGTGATAGGGGTCGGTTACCTGGGCAACTTCCACGCCCAGAAATATGCCGCAATAGAAGGCGTGGAGCTGGTGGGGGTGGTCGATAACGACCTGAAACGCGCTGAAGAAATCGCAACCAAGCTTGGTACGCGTGCCTACGCTGACCACCGTGAGCTGATCGGCAAGGTTGACGCGGTCAGCGTGGTCGTCCCGACCCAGTACCATCACGCGGTGGCCAGGGATTTCCTGGCGGCCGGAGTGCATGTGCTGATCGAGAAACCGATCACAGTTACAATCGAGGAAGCCGACGAACTGATCGCGCTGGCGGAAAAGAACGGCGCGGTATTCCAGGTCGGCCACCTGGAGCGTTTCAACCCGGTTCTGGTGGCCCTGGAAGACATCCTGCACGAACCGCTCTTCATCGAATCGGTACGCATCGCCCCTTTCAAACCTCGCGGCACCGACGTCAACGTGGTGCTTGACCTGATGATCCACGACATCGAAATCATCCAGCATATCGTCAAGTCCCCGGTGGAGAGGGTTGATGCGATCGGCGCCCCGGTTTTCACCGGCGAGGAGGACATCGCCAACGCCAGGATCCTCTTCAAAAACGGCTGCGTGGCCAACGTCACCGCCAGCCGCATCAGCCTGAAAAGCGAACGCAAGATGCGCATCTTTCAGCGCGATACCTATATCACCCTCGACTTCCAGAACCGCAAGGTGCTCACTGCTCGCAAGGGGAGTGGCGAATTGTTTCCCGGAGTTCCCAACGTCAAGGTTGACGAGCGCGAGCTGGGCGAGGCCGATGCGCTACGGAGCGAGATCGAATCATTCATCTCCGCGATCCGTGAGGGCAAACCGCCCCAGGTGAGCGGCAGCGACGGCAGAATGGCGCTGGAAACCGCGCTCAAGATAAATACCAGCCTGGACAGGAGACCGTCATGATACCGATGGTGGATTTGAAGACCCAATACCACAACCTGAAGACCGAAATCGACAAGGCGGTCCTCGACGCGATCGAAAGCACCCAGTTCATCCTGGGACCGAACGTCACAGCTTTTGAACAGGAGGCCGCCGCTTACCTGGGCGCTAATTTCTGCGTTTCCTGCGCCTCCGGCACCGATGCGCTGCACCTGGCCATCCTGGCCGCCGGGATCGGACCGGGCGACGAGGTAATTACGTCACCCTTCACGTTTATCGCCACCGCCGAAGCGATCTGCTACACCGGCGCAACGCCGGTATTCGTGGACATAGACCCGCGTACTTTCAACATTGACCCGGCCAGGATCGAAGCGGCCATTAACCCGCGTACCAAGGCGGTTATTCCGGTGCATATCTTCGGCCAGCCGGCCGATATGACCCCGATCACCTCGATCTGCGAAAAACACAAACTGCTGTTGATCGAGGACTGCGCCCAATCCTTCGGTGCAGCGATCAACGGCAGGATGACCGGCACACTGGGTTCTCTGGGCTGTTTCAGCTTCTTCCCCAGCAAGAACCTGGGTTGCTACGGCGACGGCGGTCTTATTACCTGCGCCACGGCCGAACTGGCCGAACAGGTCAAAATGTTGCGCAACCACGGCAGCCGCGTTCGCTACCACCACGGCGTGATCGGTTACAACAGCCGCCTGGACGATATCCAGGCCGCCATCCTGCGCGTCAAGCTGAAGCGGATTGACGAGTTCAACAGCGGCCGCCGGAGAGTGGCGCAGCTGTATTCGGAACTGCTCAAGGATGTGGCCGAGGCGCCGTTCGAAGACGGCTGCGGCGTACACGTCTACCACCAGTACACGCTGCTCACCGACAGGCGCGACACGGTCATGGCCGGTTTGTCCGAGAAGCAGATATCCTCGGCGGTCTACTACCCGATCCCGCTCCACAAACAGGATGTCTTTGCCGATAAGTTTGCCGGAGTCAGCCTGCCGGTGGCGGAAGATGTTTCCCTGCGCTGCATGTCGCTGCCGGTATACCCGGAAATGCCGGAGGAATCGGTACGCCTGGTGGCCAGGACCGTCAAAGAGGCCCTGGTTGGCTAATAATACCCGGCGCATCATGATCGTCGCCGGCGAGGCCTCCGGCGACATCTACGGCGCCGATCTCGCCCGCGAAGCGTTCAAAATTGACCCGGACATACATTTTTTCGGCATCGGCGGCGCGCGTATGCGCGAAGCCGGGGTTGAAACATTGGTCGACTCCGCCGACATGGCCGTGGTCGGTCTGGTGGAAGTGCTGAAACATTTTAACGTCATCTCGGACGCTTTCCTGAAACTCAAACAGATCCTGCTCAATAACCGCCCCGACCTGCTGATCCTGATCGACTATCCCGGTTTCAACCTGCGGCTGGCCAAAATTGCCAGAAAAGCCGGCGTCAGGGTGCTGTATTACATCAGCCCGCAGATCTGGGCCTGGCGCCAGGGTCGTGTCAAGAAGATCGCCCGGCTGGTGGATCATATGGCTGTGATCCTGCCGTTCGAGGCCCCCTTCTACGAACGGGCCGGAGTGCCGGTCTCCTTTGTGGGTCACCCGATGCTGGACATGGTCAGCGTCAACATGGATCGCTCCCAGGCGGCTGCCAGCTTCGGGCTCGATCCGGCCCGCAAGATAGTTGGTCTCTTCCCCGGCAGCCGTAAAAACGAGCTTGACCGGCTGCTGCCGGTGATAATCGGCGCGGCCGTCCAGCTGAAATCGCGTTTTCCCGATATCCGGTTCGTGCTGCCGCTGGCCTCCACCCTGAACGCCGATTCAATCACGCCGCAGCTGGCTGAAGCCGGCCTCGATGTCACCATTACCCGTGACCGTATCCATGAGCTGATCCGCGCCTGCGACGCGGTGATCTCGGTATCCGGCACCGTGACACTCGAAATCGCGCTGGTCGGCACCCCGATGGTGATCATCTACAAGCTCTCGCCGCTGACCTATCAACTGGCCAAGCGGCTCGTAAAAGTCCCCAACATCGGTCTCTGCAACATAGTGGCCGGCGAAACCGTGGTCAGGGAGCTGATCCAGGACGAGGCCAACGCCGTAAATATCTCCGCGGAGATCGGAACCATCCTGAGCGATGACGGGTACGACGGCACGATCCGGCACAAGCTGGCCCAGGTCCGCTCCAGGCTCGGTTGCGGCGGCGCATCGCAAAACGTGGCCCGGCTGATATTCACACTGATGAGAAACCAATGAACCCTGTACTGAAACGAACTCTCGCATACTTTGTACCCTACTGGAAACTGATCGTGGTTTCGGCGGTCTGTTCGGCAATCGTCGGAGGAATGGACGGAGCCTTTGCCTGGCTGATCGAACCGGTGCTGAAAAAGATCTTCAGCGGCAAGGACACCGAAATCTTCATGCTGGTGCCGCTGGGGGTGGTCGTGCTGTTCGCGGTCAGGGGCGTTGCCCGCTTCACCTACGATGTCACGATCAAGCTGGCCGGACAGAAAGCGGTCCAGGACCTGAGCAACGAAATCTATGCCAGCACGGTCAGACAGGACATGGCTTTCTTCAACCGGCGTTCGACCGGGGAACTGATGTCCCACGCCACCAACGACATCAGCGCGATGCAGCAGGGGATTGCCAACGTCATGGTGGGCCTGTTCCGCGACATCCTGTCGGCATGCTCGCTTCTGGGAGTCATCTTCTATCGAAACTGGCAGCTGGCGATTTTCACATTCGTGGTCATTCCGCTGACCGCCTACCCGGCCCAGCTGATCGGCAAAAAGATCAAGAACTCGTCCGGCAGGAGCCTCAACATCATGGGTGGCATCACCGCCATCCTCCAGGAGACTTTCTCGGGCATCAAGGTGATCAAGGCCTTCGGCCTGGAAAAACCGGCCACCGAGCGTTTTCGCGCCGCCAACCTGGATTTTTTCCGGCAGTACCGCAAGTTCATCAAATATGAATCACTGGCGATGCCGGTATCCGAAACCATCATCTCCTTCGGCATTGCCGGGGTGGTCTACTTCGGCGGCAGCCAGGTCATGTCCGGCCGCATGACCGCTTCCGAGTTCTTTTCGTTCATTGCAGCGATGGTCATGGTCTTCACACCGATCAAGAAACTGCAGAGTTCCTACAACTCGCTGCAACGCTCAGCAGGCGCGGCGGAAAGGGTTTTCAAACTGCTGGATGAAAAGAAGAACATCGCCGACCGTCCCGGCGCCGTCACCATCGAGCGCTCATCCGGCAATGTTGAATTCCGCAACGTATCCTTCAGCTACGGCAGCGAAGCGATCCTCCAGGACATCTCGCTCAAGGCGGAAACCAACAAGATGATAGCGCTGGTCGGCCCGTCCGGCGGCGGCAAGTCCACGCTGGTATCGCTTCTGCCCCGCTTTTACGATGTGACCGAAGGCGCGATCCTGATCGATGGCCACGATGTCAGGGATATCACCATCGAATCGCTGGTCTCACAGATAGCGCTGGTCGATCAGGAAACCACCCTGTTCCATGAGACCATCGCCAACAATATCCGCTACGGCAAGCCGGACGCCACAATGGACGAGATCATCAGCGCCGCCACCGCGGCCTTCGCACACGACTTCATCATGCAGCTCCCCAACGGGTACGACACCAGCATCGGCGACCGGGGCATACGCCTGTCAGGCGGTCAGCGCCAGCGCATCTGCATCGCCAGGGCGCTGCTGAAGAATGCCCCGATCCTGATCCTGGATGAAGCCACCAGCGCCCTGGACACCGAGAGCGAGCAGATGGTGCAGAAGGCGCTGGATAACCTGATGGCCAACCGCACCACATTCGTTATTGCCCACCGGCTCTCCACCGTTCTGCACGCCGACCAGATCATCGTGCTGGAGGATGGACGGATCGTCGAACGGGGTTCCCATGACGACCTCTTAAGTAACGGCGGACTTTACAGCCGCTTGCATGCGCTGCAGTTCATTGACCGGGATCCCGCCGGATCAAGCAGCACACCATGAAACGCATCAACTGGGCCTTCCAGGCGGCTGTCTTCTACCTGTTCACCTGGGCAATGACCGCCATCCCGCAGCGGTGCACCCATGCCGCTGGGCACAGGATCGGGCGCCTGCTGTTCCGCCTGCTGGCCAAGCGACGCGGGATCGCCACCGACAACATCAGCCAAGCGCTGCCGTTCATGAAACTCCACCCCTCCTGGACCGGCAAGTTTGAAACCGCGGACCAGATCGCCCTGGAGACGTTCATGAACCTGGGAATCTCGATCGTCGAGGTTTGCCGGCTCTACCACGGCAAGGGTGACATCCTGATCGATTCGATCGACGTCGAAGGGCGGGAGAACCTGGCCGCGGCCAGCGAAAAGCATAAGGGACTCATATTCGTGGGGGGGCATTGCGGCAACTGGGAACTGATGTCACTCTCCTTCAAGAAGCTTTTCAATGAAAATGTCTCGGCCATTGTCCGTCACCAGAACAATCCCTATCTGAACGCGGTAGTCGAGAAAATGCGCATGAGCTACGGCAACAGTGTGATTTACAATAAAGCCGCCCTGAGACCTATCCTGGGTGTCATCAAAAAAGATGGCGCCATCGGCATGCTGGCGGATCAGGCGGTCTTTCCTGAAAACGGTGCCAGCATCAACTTTCTTGGCAGAAAAGCCTGGGCCAACAAGGCTCCCGCCATCCTGGCCCACAAAACGGCGGTATCGCTGATCCCGGTGTTCATCCACCGCACAGGTGCCCGGCACGTGCTTACCATACATCCGGAGTACGTACTGTGCGGCGACCGCAGCGAAGCAGGCATCCAGCGGGACATCCAGGCGCTATCGGGCTATCTGGAAAACTTCGTCTGCGCCCATCCGGCGGACTGGTACTGGGTTCACCGCCGCTGGAAACGGGCCGGGGAACCGGCCTGATGAAGCGTACTGCGTGGAAAGAGGCTGCACTGGTTGCGGCTTTTCTGGTAATGGCAACCTGGGCCATCGCCTATAGCGGCGCCGACCTGAAGCTGTCTTCCCGTTTCTACATCGGCGGCGCCTGGCCGGTGGGGGAACTGTTCCCCTGGAAGGCGCTCTACCGTATCGACAGGATACCGTCGGTACTGCTGGCGGTCTGCGGTCTTTGCGCCGCTGCGCTCTCCTATAAGTTTCCCGCGTTGAAGAACTGGAGAAAAGCCGGGGTGTTCCTGACCCTGTTCCTGGTCCTGGGGCCCGGACTGTTGGTCAACAGCGTCTTCAAGAGCGGCTGGGGCCGTCCCCGCCCGCGCGAGATTGTCCAGTTCGACGGCAAGAAGCAATTTCTGCAACCCTGGCAGAAGGGGATCACCGGCCAGGGGCGTTCATTCCCTTCCGGGCACGCTTCGGCCGCCTTTTATCTGATCGCCCCCTATTTCATCTACCGGCGCCGCCGGCCACGGTTGGCAAGGAGCTGGCTGGTGGGCGGCATCGTTTTCGGCATCCTGATGAGTATCGCCCGCATCGCCCAGGGGGGGCATTTTTTGAGCGACAATCTCTGGGCCTTCGGCATGGTCTACCTGACCGGCCTGCTGCTTGCCACCGTGATGCGGCTTGACCAGGGAGACGACCTGCCCGCGAACGAAGAGTGACCATGTTCTACCTCTGCTACAACATACTCTCGATTTTCCTGCTGGTTCCGGTACTGATCTACCATCTCTACCGCTCCATCAGCCGCGGACGGCCGCCGGCGCTGGCCGAACGCTTCGGCTTCCTGTCCGGCGGGGTGGCGGAAAAGATCGCCGGCCGACCGGTAATCTGGCTGCATGCGGTTTCGGTGGGGGAGTCGATCGCGGCCCGCCCGCTGCTGAAAGCGTTGCGCAGCCAATATCCCGAGCATGCCATACTGGTATCCAATACCACTGAAACCGGCCGGGGAGTCGCCTGCGGGTTTCCCGAAATCGATGTCTGCATCTACTTCCCGTTTGATTTTCTCCCGGCGGTGCGCCGCACGCTGGACCGGGTCCGTCCCTCGCTGGTGGTGATCATGGAGACCGAAATCTGGCCCAACTTCACCCGCGAAGCGCGCCGCCGTGAAATACCGGTGATACTGGCCAATGGCAGGATTTCCGACCGTTCTTTCCGCGGCTACCTGCGCTTCAGCTGGTTCTTCCGCAATGCACTGGAACTGTTTTCACGGCTCTGCATGCAGACCGGCGTTGACGGTGAACGCATCACCGCAATCGGGGCACCGGCCGGGCGGGTGGTCACCGCCGGCAACCTCAAGTACGACATACCGTTCCGTGAAGTCGCCGCTGACGAAAAGAGCGCCTTGCGCAAGCGCTACGCGATCGCTGACGATCTGGTTGTCCTCACCGCCGCCAGCACCCATGCCGGCGAAGAGCAGCACCTGATCAGCGCCTACCGGGAACTGCTCAATAACCACGCCGACCTGTTCATGGTGCTGGTGCCGAGGCACCCGGAACGAAGCGGCGAAGTGGCGGCACTGCTGGAGCGTAGCGGTATTCCGTTCCAAAGGAGGACGGCGCTGGACGATACCGGAACGCTCCCGAGAGGCGGCGCGCTGCTGGTCGATACGGTTGGTGAAATGATGAACCTGTATGCGCTTGCGGATATCGCCTTTGTCGGCGGCAGCCTGGTGCCGACCGGCGGGCACAACTTGCTGGAACCGGCTTCACTGGGGATACCCTGCCTGTTCGGGCCCCACATGGACAACTTCCGCGAGATTGCCGCATTGGTTCTGCGGTATGATGCCGGCATCCAGGTAGAAACAGCTCCAGAGCTGGTCGAGCGCTGTCGGGAACTGATCATTAATTGCGACTTGAGGCGACAGCTGGGGCAAAACGGCCTCCGGATGATGGCTGAAAACGGCGGCGCCACCCGGAAACACATGGAAATAATTTCCGCTTACCTATGAAAGACTCCTTTTCCGCATACTGGCGTGACCTGGCCGAAGGTCGGCGCAGCCAGCCTGGCGACCGCCTGCTAATACTGTTGCTGGCGCCTTTTTCACTGGTTTACTCGATTGTTCAGCGCGTCAGGGCCGGTTTTTTCAAGCTCGGCATACTGAAGTCGAACCGGCTGCCACTACCAGTGATCTCGATCGGCAACATCACCGTCGGCGGCACCGGCAAGACTCCGGTCACCGCCCACATAGCCAACCTGCTTCTGCGACAGGGGTACCGGGTGGCGGTGCTCTCACGCGGTTACGGCGGCTCGTTGGAGGGGCAGACCGTTGTCGTCAGCGACGGCGCCACGGTGATGCTGGGCCCGGCCGAGTGCGGCGACGAACCATACCTGCTGGCGACTACCATACCTGGACTGATGGTCGTGATCGGCAGCGACCGCCATGCCGCCGGCCTGTTGGCCATGCAGCAACTCTCGCCGGACGTTTTTCTGCTCGACGACGGCTTTCAGCACCTGCGGCTGCGGCGCGACCTGAACATCCTGCTGCTGGACCACTCCCGCCCCTACGGCAACGGCTGGACACTGCCGGCCGGCCTGTTACGGGAACCGGCCGGCGCCGGGAAACGGGCCGACCTGATCATCCACACCCGCTGCCCGCAGGGTGCTGCCGATCATCCGGCAACGGGAGGCACTCCCGCCTGCAACGCGCGTCACCGCATCGTCGATCTGCTGCCGCTTCTCGGTGGAGATCCGCTGCCCCTGCCCTGCCCGGCCCCGCGCAAGGTTCTGGCCTTTGCCGGCATCGCCGATCCGGCGGGCTTTTTCGAAGAGTTGCAATCACTCGGTTTCGAGCTGGTCCACACCATCCGTTTCCCTGATCACACCACCTATGACGAATCCGAACTGGCCATTATCTTCGACTCAATGCGTCACCATCGGGCGGAACTAGCGATTACCACCGAAAAAGACGGGGTCAAGCTGAAAGGGCTATCCCGCGACAGAGGAGCCGCAATCATGCTGGCCCGCCTGGAACTGGTCATCGACGACCCTTCCTTGCTGCATGAAAGCCTGCGCAATTTGCTTCAAAATAAACGCTGATTGTGGCATGCTGGCACACTTTGAATACTAACTGGATCTAACAATGCTCAAGAATGAACTGATTGACAAGCTGGCCTGCCCCGTCTGCAAGGGGAACCTGGTCTTCGACAAGGACAACAACGGATTGCTCTGCATCGATTGCGGGCTGCTCTATCCGGTCAGGGACGACATACCGGCCCTGCTGCCGGACGAGGCCATCAGAATCAACGGCAGGTGATCGATGTCCGCTTATAACGGCGCCGGAATCAAGCGCATCCTGATACGGGCGGTCAACTGGGTCGGAGACGCGGTCATGACCACGCCCGCCATGGCCCTGATCCGCCAGCACTTTCCGCAGGCGGAGATCACCGTGCTGGCCAACCCGATGGTGGGCGAGATCTTTTCCAGCCACGAATGGGTTGACAGGGTGATCACGTTCGACCGCAAGGGAAGGCACAAGGGGATTTCAGGCCGATTCCGGCTGGCACGGGAACTGCGCAAAGAATCCTTCGAGATCGCGATCATCCTGCCCAACTCGTTCGACTCGGCACTGGTGCCGTGGCTGGCCGGCATTCCCGTAAGGCTCGGCAAGAGCAGTGACGGACGCGGCTTCATGCTGACCGGAAGCTACCACCCGGCCAAGGATGCCCCCAAAACCCACGAAGTCGGCTATTACCTGGATCTTGTGCGCAGCTTCGGCATTTCGGGCCGAATCGAAAAGCCGAGTGTTTTCACCACTCCCGGGGAAGACACGGAGGCCGCCCAAAGGCTGGCAGCCCATGGAATTTCGGCCGGTGACATGCTGATCGGCATCAACCCGGGAGCAGCCTTTGGCTCGGCCAAGCGCTGGTATCCGGAGCGCTTCGCCGAGGTGGCCAGCAGGCTGGCGGCGGAATGGTCGGCCAGGATCGTGATCCTCGGCGGCCCGACCGAAACCGGTATAGCCGCGGATATCGAGCAGCGGTTGTCCGGCAGCGGACTGAACCTGGCCGGCAAGACCACGGTGCGGGAACTTTTGGCGCTGATCAAGCGCTGCGATTTCTTCGTCACCAACGACTCGGGGCCGATGCATATCGCGGCGGCCTTCGGCGTGCCGCTTGTGGCGATCTTCGGCTCCACCGACCATGCCACGACCTCGCCCTACACCGACAGGGCGGTCATAGTCCGCAAGGAGGTGCCCTGCGCCCCCTGCAAACTGCGCGAGTGTCCCACCGACCACGAATGCATGAAATCGGTCACCGCCGACGACGTCGTGGAGGCGAGCATCCGGCTCATGGCCGCCGTTAAGGGCGGCCCAAATTCCACCCAGGAAAGGTCCCAACCATGAAACGCATTCTGGTTACCGGCGCAGCCGGTTTTATAGGTTTTCACCTCAGCAAGCGGCTGATCGCCGACGGCAACCAGGTTGTCGGCCTGGACAACCTGAACGACTACTACGATGTCCGGCTTAAATACGACCGGCTGGCCCAGCTGGAACAGCTGCCGAATTTCAGCTTCGTCAAGATGGGGCTCGAAGAGCGCGAACAGCTGCACCAGCTCTTCGAATCGGGAAAATTCGATACCGTGGTCAACCTGGCGGCCCAGGCCGGAGTGCGTTATTCGCTGACAAACCCCTACGCCTATATCGACAGCAACATCAGCGGCTTCATCAACATTCTGGAAGGGTGCCGCCATCACGGCGTCAAGCACCTGGTCTACGCCTCCTCCAGCTCGGTGTACGGCGCCAACACCACCATGCCGTTCTCGGTCCACCACAACGTGGACCATCCGGTATCGCTGTACGCGGCAACCAAAAAGGCCAATGAACTGATGGCCCACACCTATTCCAGCCTCTACGGACTCCCCACCACCGGCCTGCGCTTCTTTACGGTTTACGGACCATGGGGCCGGCCGGACATGGCCCTGTTCCTGTTCACAAAGGCGATCCTGGAGGGCCGGCCGATCGACGTGTTCAACCACGGCAAGATGCGGCGCGATTTCACCTATGTGGATGACATCGTCGAGGGGGTGGCGCGGGTTGCCGCCAACACACCGCAAGCGGACCCGGCCTGGAGCGGTGCGGTGCCTGACCCCGGAACCAGTTTTGCCCCCTACAAAATCTACAATATCGGCAACAACCAGCCGGTGGAGCTGATGCGCTTCATAGAAGTGCTGGAAGAATGCCTCGGCACCCAGGCGGTCAAAAACCTCATGCCGCTCCAGGCCGGCGACGTGCCGGCCACCTATGCCGATGTCGAAGACCTGATGAATGATGTCGGCTTCCGTCCGGCCACTTCGATCGAGGATGGTATCCGCAGGTTCGTGGAGTGGTACCGGGGCTATTACAACTGCTGAATCTGGCGTTTCGCCGATGAAGGCATCGAAAACGATCCAAATCAATTTTCACCGTTAGACACATTGCACACGATTGAAAGGATTATATGAAAAAGGCTCTCATCACCGGCATCACCGGCCAGGACGGTTCTTACCTGGCGGAGCTGCTCCTGTCAAAAGGGTACGAAGTACACGGAATGATCCGCCGCTCCTCCTCTTTCAACACCGGCCGCATCGACCATCTCTACCGCGACCCGCACGAGAAGGATGTGCGCATGTTCCTGCACTACGGCGACCTGAACGACGCCAGCTCGATCAACATGCTGCTGAGAAACATACAACCGGACGAGATCTACAACCTGGGCGCCCAGAGCCATGTCAGAGTCTCATTCGACATCCCCGAGTACACCGCTGAAGTGGACGCCCTGGGAGCGGTCAGAATTCTGGAGGGAATCCGTGAAACCGGCCTGAACACCAGGTTCTACCAGGCATCATCCTCGGAACTGTACGGCAAGGTACTGGAGACGCCGCAGAAGGAGACGACCCCCTTCTATCCCCGTTCTCCCTATGCCTGCGCCAAGGCCTACGCCTTCCATATCACCATGAACTACCGCGAAAGTTACGGCATGTTCGCCTGTAACGGCATCCTCTTCAACCACGAATCGCCACGGCGGGGCGAAACCTTCGTCACCCGCAAGATCACCCGCGCCGCGGCCCGCATCAAGCTGGGCATGCAGAGCTGCCTCTACCTGGGCAACCTGGACGCCAAACGCGACTGGGGCTTTGCCGGCGATTACGTCGAGGCGATGTGGTTGATGCTGCAGCAGGACAAGGCCGAGGACTATGTGATCGCCACCGGACAGACCTACATGGTCCGCACCTTTGCCGAAAAGGTTTTCGAGCGGCTCGGCATGCCGCTGGAATGGCAGGGGAGCGGCGAGGCGGAAAGGGGTATTGACCGTTCCACCGGCAAAATTGTGATTCAGATCGACTCCAAGTACTTCCGCCCCGCCGAGGTTGATTTACTATTGGGTGATCCCAGCAAAGCCAGACGTCAAATGGGGTGGGAGCTAAAAACCAGCTTCGAACAACTGGTAGAGATGATGGTCGATGCCGACCTGGAATTGGCGGAGCGGGAAAAAAGGATTCAAGGATAGTTTGCGGGGTTAATGGCATGGATAAATCTGCGGCAATCTTCGTCGCCGGGCATGGCGGCATGGTCGGGTCGGCCCTGGTGCGAAAGCTGGTGGCTGAAGACTATGACAATTTACTTTTGAAGAATTCTTGCGAGCTGGATCTGCGCGACCAGGCCTCGGTTAAAGAATTTTTCGCAGAGGCGCGCCCGGAATATGTCTTCCTTGCCGCGGCGCGGGTTGGCGGGATCATTGCCAACAGCACCCGCAAGGGGGAGTTCATCTATGACAACCTGATGATTCAGGCCAACGTGATCCACTCCGCGTACCAAAGCGGCGTCAAGCGCCTGCTGTTCCTGGGCAGTTCCTGCATCTATCCCAGGCTCTGCCCGCAACCGATTAAAGAGGAATACCTGCTGACCGGTGCACTTGAGCCGACTAATGATGCCTATGCAATAGCCAAGATTGCCGGCATCGCCCAGTGCCGATCCTATAATGAACAGTATGGCACAAGATTTCTTTGCGCCATGCCGAATAACCTCTACGGCCCAAATGACAATTTTGACCTCACTAACTCCCATGTCCTGCCGGCACTGATTCGTAAATTTCACGAAGCCAAAGAGTCTGGGGCTGCAACGGTAACGGTATGGGGCAGCGGGTCCCCGTTGCGCGAATTCATGCACGTGGACGACCTGGCCGACGCCAGCCTGTTCCTGATGAACCAGCCCGAGCAGATCTTCTCCGGACTGTTGACATACACTCCGGCGCCGGCGTTGATCAATATCGGTTCCGGACAGGAACTCAGCATCGCCGACCTGGCCGGAATGGTCAAGCGCACGGTCGGATTCGAAGGAGAGCTGGTTTTTGACCGATCCAAGCCAGACGGCACACCACGCAAGCTGGTGGACACATCCCGCATGCTCGGCCTTGGCTGGCAGCACAGGATTGATCTGGAAGAAGGAGTTGGCGATGCTTACCGTTGGTTTCTGGCATCAGAAGGCCCGCGCGGCAACAAGACATACTTGCCCGAGACTTGATACTGATACTATGAACAAGATTTCGGCTACCATAATCACTCTCAACGAAGAGCATAGTATCGGCGACTGCCTGGCCACCCTGGATTTTACCGACGAAATTATAGTAGTCGATTCCGGAAGTATTGACAGAACTGAGGAAATTTGCAGGGCAAATCCAAAGGTTCGTTTCTTTCGCCAGGAATGGTTAGGGTATGGAAAGCAGAAAAACCGTGCGGCGGAACTGGCTCGTAACGAGTGGATCTTCAACATTGACGCAGATGAGCGTGCTTCTAAAGAGTTGATTATTTCCATGGCGGAAGCCGACACAACCTCCTTTTCAGCGGCCAGAATTGCACGGGAGAATTATTTCGGAAAACGCTGGGTCCGCCATTGCGGATGGTACCCGGATTATACGACCCGAATGTACGACCGACGTAAATGTTCCTTCAGCGAGCGGGTGGTACACGAATCGCTCGAACATGACGGAAATGTGACAACCCTGGCAGGCAACCTGAGGCATTTCACATATGCGGACATTACGGATTATCTTCAACGAATGAATCGCTACTCCTCCCTGGCTGCAGAGGAAATGTACAAATCAGGAACAGTAGTCAGTACAGCAAGCTTGATTGTCAAACCGCTGGCCACATTCATCAAGATGTATTTTATTCGCAAGGGATTTCTGGAAGGTTTTCTGGGACTGGTATTATCATTGCTCTATGCACAATATACTTTCTGCAAATACGCAAAACTGGCCGAACTATCCCATGCAACCCCAAAAGGATCATAGACAATGCCGAAGCTTTACATAGAAGAGTTTGTGGGTATTACCAACCGCCTGGAAACTCTGCCCCTGGCCTTTGCAATCCAAAAGGAGTATGGCCACAACATCATACTGGACTGGCGTGAACTGGACTCTTTCAGCGTTGACGGAACAAAACGCGGCAAGATTACAGTTTTTAGCAAAATTGGTGCGGAGCGTGTCCGCAATTGTGACGAGGCTCTTTTTTCCAGACTGGCAGGTAAAAAAATTATACTTCGTTCGCTGGATGGTCCTCCCGAACGGCTGGACGATATTTACATGGAGGTAGCCGCCAGGATTCATCTCAAAGAGAGTCTTGCGGCCGAGATCAGCGCCATGTTTTCGGCGATGGATGAACGACCGGTGGTCGGCGTCCATATTCGTCACGGCGATTTTCAGGTTGTGGACCCTTCCAGCTACAGCATTGACGGATATGAATGGCCAGCCGTTCCGATCTGGTGGTACGAGCAGACGATGGCGGCACTGCTGCGTCAAAACAAAGACATCTGTTTCTTTCTGTCCTGCACAGGTGACCCCGCTTCCTATGGTTCCCTGTCAAAAAACTTCGACATTGTCACCGCCCCGGTTGAATCCCACTACACCTACAAAAACAAGGGAAACGATCATTGTTCAACTATTAACCCGGTCGTGGACCTGTTTGCGCTGGCCTGCTGCCCGATAGTTTTGGCAACCCCTATTTCGGGCTACTCACACTGGGCAGCCAATGTGCTCGGCGTCCCAGCCACCTGCATCGTGCCGATACCTGGCGCCACGGAAGAGAAACCATTGGCTGGTGCTGTCAATATCCGCGGTAGCCGCCTGCCACGCTGGCGGGCAGCAGGAAGAACCGGGAGCGACGTAAAGCAACTTGATTCTGGCATGAGCGGCATAGAAATCGGGCCGGCGGCGGACACTTCGTGGCTGCAGTGAACCATTTTTGTACAAAACCGGCACAGCCCGGGTTAGTCAGCATCGTGATCCCCCTGTATAACCAGCTGGCTTACACCCAGAGTTGTTTACTGAGCCTGAGCGAAACGACCCGCTCGAATATTGAGATCATACTGGTTGACAATGCCTCCAGTGACGGCACTGATGCCTTTATCTCAACCCTTGGCAACGTAACTGTTATCAGTAATGCTGAAAACAGAGGTTGTTCAGGTGCCTGGAATCAGGGGGCACAGACTGCTTCCGGCGAATGGATCATGATTCTTAACAATGATGTTCTTTTGTCGCCAGACTGGCTTGAGGGCTTGTTGGAGGCAGCCGAACGGCTGAAGCTTGACATTGTCACTCCGGCCATTCGTGAAGGTGATCATAACTACGACATTAACTCTTATGCCATGGAACTAACCACCCGCATGAAAAATGTGGTCAGAAGAGGCAGAGCCAACGGTATCTGTTTCATGGTCCACCGACGCGTATTTGATGCCATTGGCGGTTTCGACGAAAACTTCCGTATAGGTCAATATGAAGACACCGATTTTTTCCTGCGCGCCTCCCAAGCCGGCTTCCGCCTGGGCACTGTCGGCGGCTCGTTTCTGCACCATTTCGGATCGGT
>JAURXC010000026.1 GCA_030654645.1 Deltaproteobacteria bacterium
TGCCGCGAAGGGCTCCCCTACGTGCTCCACATCCTGGAGCGGATCGAGGCCGGGCAGGGGCAGGCCGGCGACATCGAACTGCTGCGCGAACATGTCCGGCTGCTGAATTATGCCTTCTGTGCGCTGGCGCCCGGCGCGATGGGACCGGTGGACGGGCTGCTGAAACATTTCGAGGATGAACTTCTGGAGCATATCACCGCCCGGCGCTGTCCGTTTGAAGGAGCTTCCTCCCGCTGATGTCAAGAATTCTTCTCGCAATAGCGCTTCTCCTGATGCTGGCCGGCGGCGCCTTCGCGCTGACTGAAGTGCGCAGCATCCCGACCCGTCCCGGCGTGACCATGGATTTTCTGGTGATGACGCCGGAACAGTCGCCGCTGCGTGATGCGCTGATCTTCTTCCCGGGCGGCAACGGCGCCGGTCCCTTCAAGCTGGGCGAAGGAGGGGTCGTGAGCGGCTGGAGTTTCCTGGTGCGCAGCGCCGACAGCTTCATCCGCGACGGAGTCGCCGTGGTCACGGTCAATCCCCCCTCCGATCATCCCACCGGCATGAGCACCGGCTTCCGCGAGTCGGCCGAACATGCCCGGGATATTGCTGTCCTGGTCGACTACCTGGAACAGCAGGGGTATCAACGCATCTTCCTGGTCGGGAACAGCCGGGGCACGCTCTCGGCTGCCTCGCTCGGCACACGTCTGAAAGACAGCCGCCTCAAGGGCATTATCCTGACCTCCTCGCTGGAGTACGAAAATTTCCTGCGCTGGCTGCCGCTGGAAAAACTGAACCTGCCGGTGCTGATGGTTCATCACCGGGATGACCTCTGCCGCGTCAGCCCTTTCCAGGAAGCCGAGAAAACCCGTGACAGTTTGCGCGGCCACACTTCGGTCGATTTCACCGAGGTCAGTGGCGGCGCCTATCCCCGCTCGGCCCCCTGCGACAACCTGAGCGCCCATGGCTTCTTCGGGATCGAGGGCAAGGTGGTGCAGGTGATCACCGACTGGGTCGAGGGGCGCGCCGTGCCGGAACGGATCGAGTAACAATATGCCCAGATTGGTCATCGACAACATCGAGCTGGAAGTGCCGGACGGCACCAACGTGCTGGAGGCGGCCCGCAGCATCGGCATCGTCATCCCGCACTTCTGCTGGCACCCGGCGCTGGGGAGGGCCGGAGCCTGCCGGGTCTGCGCGGTGAAGCTGCTGGACGGACCGGTCAAGGGGCTGCAGATGTCCTGTATGCTGCCGGTACAGGATGGCATGGTGGTCTCGACCAGCGACGAAGAGGCGCTGGCCATGCGCCGGGCGGTGATCGAATGGCTGATGATCAACCACCCCCACGACTGCCCGGTCTGCGACGAGGGGGGCGAATGCCAGCTGCAGGACTACACGATTGCCGGCGGCCACGGCATCCGCCGCTACGACGGTAAAAAACGGACCCATGTCAACCAGCAGCTGGGGCCGCTGATCGAACACGAAATGAACCGCTGCATCCAGTGCTACCGTTGCGCGCGCTTCTACCAGGAATATGCCGGTGGCAGCGATTTCGGTGTGATGGGGCGCTCCGGCTCGGTCTATTTCGGCCGGCAGCGGGACGGCCGGCTGGAATCCCTCTTTTCCGGCAATCTGGTCGATATCTGTCCGACCGGGGTCTTCACCGACAAGACCGCCCGTTTCCGGGCCCGCTACTGGGACTATGACATGGCCCCCTCGCTCTGTCCGCACTGCTCGCTGGGGTGCAACACGGTTCCGATGGCGCGCTACCGGGAGCTGCTCAAGGTGACGGCGCGCCGTAACGATGATGTCAACGGCTGGTTCATCTGCGACCGGGGGCGTTTTTCCAATGCCGCCGTCAACGATCCGGAGCGGCCGCGGCAGGCGCTGGTGGATGGCAGGGCGGTTGATATGGATGCGGCGCTGGACGCGGCGCTGGAGCGGTTGAACGAGTTTATTGCGCAGCATGGTTCCGGCGCACTGGCGATCATCGGTTCGCCGCGCATGTCGCTGGAGGGCAACCTGCTGGCCGCCCGGTTGCGTGACCTTTTGGGCGCCGGGGCGTTGTGCTATTTCGGTGACCTGGTCCACGCCGAACGGACGCTTGAGGCGGTCTCGCTGCTGAAT
>JAURXC010000032.1 GCA_030654645.1 Deltaproteobacteria bacterium
GATGAAAAAGAAATCCTGCGCTACCTGAGGAAGATTCTGCAATCAAACGGATTAACGGTGGATACCTACGGCGAGGGGCAGACCCTGCTGGACCGCCTGGAAGCTGACAGCGCCTATACGCCCGATCTGCTGGTGCAGGACATCAACATGCCGGGCCTGAACGGCATCGAGATCTTGCGCAAGGTCAGGGAACTTCGCCCGGAACTGCCGGTGGTGGTCATGACCGCCTTCGGCTCGATCGATTCGGCGGTGGAGACGATCAAACTGGGGGCCTACGATTACATCGCCAAACCGTTCCCCAAGGAAAAACTGCTGGGCGTGCTGGAAAAGGCGCTGGAGCGCGAGACGCTGCTGAAGGAGAACCGCCGGCTGAAGGAGGAGCTGATCCGCAACACCGCCCCCGGCGAAATCATCTTTGTCAGCAGCAAATACCGGGCGGTCTACGACATGACCCTGCAGGTGGCCGGAAGCGAGGCCAACATCCTGATCCAGGGTGAATCGGGAACCGGCAAGGAGCTGATCGCCAGGGCAATCCACTTCAACAGCGGCCGCAAGGATCGACGCTACCTGACCATCAACTGCGCCGCGCTGACCGACACCCTGCTGGAAAGCCAGCTGTTCGGACACATGCGCGGCGCCTTCACCGGCGCCACCACGGCCCAGAAGGGGCTGCTGGAGGCGGCTGACGGCGGGACCCTCTTTTTGGACGAAATCGGCGACATGACCCTCCCGCTGCAGGCAAAACTGCTGCGGGTCATCCAGGAGCGTGAGTTCATCCCGGTGGGTGCGACCGAGCCGATGCGTACCGATATCCGCATCGTGGCCGCCACCAACAAGGATCTGGAGCGGGAGGTGCGGGCCGGGCGTTTCCGCGAGGATTTGTACTACCGCCTCAATGTCATCACGATCCATCCGCCTCCGCTGCGTGAGCGCAAAGAGGACGTGGAGCCGCTGGCCCGGCACTTTCTGGCGAAATTCTCCCGGCGCATGAAAAAGCAGATCGACACCATCACCGGCGATGCCATGCGGCTGCTCACGGAATATCACTGGCCCGGCAACATCCGCGAGCTGGAAAACATCATCGAGCGCGCCATCATCCTGGCCAGGGGCAACCGCATCACCGCTGACCTGCTGCCGATCCAGCACTGCAACAGCGCGCCTTCGCCACTCTCCGGCGACGGAAAGGATTCCCTGGAGAGCGTGGAACGCAACCATATTATCTGGATTCTGAAAAAAACCGGCTACCACAAGACCCGCACCGCCCAGATCCTGGGCGTCACGCGCAAAACCCTGGACCGCAAGATCTCCGATTACAGCCTGACCATTCCCAGGGGCAACATCGAGGCCGGATAAGCCATGCCGGCGCCCCGCTTCTCCATCAGGCTGAAACTGACCATCGGTTCGCTTTTGCCTTTGTTCGTCGCGCTCCTGTTCTGTTCGCTGACCGGCATCTACATCATTACCAACCGCATCAACGTCCTGGCCCAGGAAAAGGTGCGCACCGACCTCAACTCCGCCCGCGAGGTCTATTCCAACGAAATCGGCCACATCCGCGACGTGATCCGCTTCTCGGCCAGCATGCCGTTTGCCGCCGAGGCGGTTTCAGCCGGCGACCGGCGGGCCATCGCACCCTTTCTGACCACGCTGCGGCGCGACGAGCAGCTGGACATCCTGACGGCGGTCGATCACCGGGGGCGGGTGCTGTTCCGGGCCGGCAATCCGGACGTCTTCGGCGACCCGCTCGACCACGACCACCAGGTGACACGGGCACTGCGGGGTGAGTTGACGGCCGGCAGCGTGATTTACCAGCCGGACAGGCTGCTGCTGGAGGGAAAGGAACTGGCCGGCCGGGCCGTGATCAAGGTGATCTCGACCGAACGGGCCAAACCGGGGGTGAAAAAGAGCGAGCGCTCCGGGATGCTGCTGGTCGCATCCGCCCCGCTCAAAAACGGGTCGGGCCTGGTTGTCGGCGCACTGTACGGAGGGGTGCTGCTGAACGGCAACAACGCCGTCGTGGACCGGATCAAGAAGATCGTCTACGAGGGGGTCCAGTTCGAGGGGCAGGATGTGGGGACCGCCACCATCTTCCTGGATGACACCCGCATCAGTACCAACGTCCAGACCCGCGACGGAAAGCGGGCCATCGGCACCAGGATGTCGGCGGAGGTCTACAATCGGGTGATCCTCAACCGGGAGAAGTGGGTAGATCGGGCCTTTGTGGTCAACGACTGGTACTTTTCCGCCTACGAGCCGATCCTCGACCTGGATCGCAAAGTGATCGGCTCGCTCTACGTCGGGATGCGCGAACAGCCCAACATGGCCCTGAAGAAGAGAGTAAACCTGATCTTCGGCAGCGTGCTGCTGGTCGGCTCGATGTTCGGCCTGGCCGTTTCCGGCTTCACCGGCAGCCACCTCTCGCGCCCGATCCGGGAACTGCAGCGGCTGGTCCAGCGTTTCTCCAACGGCGAGCGGGATCTGCGCATCGAAACGGATAGCGGGGACGAGATCGGCGAACTGGCCCGGGAATTCAACGCCATGACCGGCACCCTCAGGCAGCGGGAAGAGGCGATCGGCGAATTGAACCGCAGCCTGGAACTCAAGGTTCAGGAGCGCACCGCCGAGCTGGAGGCCAAGAACGAGTTGCTGGTGAAGACCCAGGGAGAGCTGGTCAAGGCCGAGAAACTGGCGGCGGTGGGCGAACTGGCCGCCGGAGTGGCCCACGAGATCAACAATCCCATGGCGATCATCCGCGGCAATGCGGAGGTGCTGCTGATGGATCTGCCGCCGGACAATCCCAACCGGGAAGAGGCTGAAATCATTGCCCAGCAGGTGGGGCGCGTGGAGGGGATCGTCGGCAACCTACTCTCCTTTGCCCGCCAGCAGCGCAAGGCGCTGCGACGGGTGGACATCGATCGCATCCTGGATGAGATACTGCGGCAGGTGGGGCACCAGGTGTCGCTGGAGAGCATCGAGCTGCGCCGGCAATTCTCAATCGGCACGGCCGGAATCGAAGGGGACGAGAATCAGCTGCGTCAGGTGTTCACCAACCTGATCGTCAACGCCGTCCAGGCCATGGAGCAAGGGGGCACGCTGACTGTCCGGACCTCCTGGGACGACCAGGCCGGAATCTGCCGGGTGGAAGTGGGGGATACGGGCAACGGTATCCCTCCGGAACGGCTCAAGGACATCTTCACCCCCTTCTTCACAACCAAACAGACCGGCAACGGCCTGGGGCTGTCGGTCTCCTACGGCATCGTCGAGAACCACGGCGGCACGATCACCGTCAGCAACCCGCCGGAGGGCGGTTCGCTGTTCGTCGTCACGCTGCCGCCGGGGCAGGCGACGGCCTGGAATTCTAGTCCCTGATCCTGTTTATCAGGGTCAGGACTCGTCAAAATGCTCTATTCTTACCAAAGCCAGATCGCCGATCTTCTCGGTTGAAACCTGCAAATCGTATTTCACCGTCCCGTTGGCCTTTTTAATTTGAAGAGAAGTTGAAACTCCGTTGTGTGGTTTGCCGGTCGCGAAGGTATCTATGATCCCATCCCTGATCCTGCAACCTTCACAGTTGCTGTCTTTCCCGCAGCCCTCTTCCGTGAAGGCATGAATGCAGTCAAAGACCTGACCGCCCCTGAGGCCTTCAACTTCGTGAAGATTTTTTCCGAACAACTCAAGAGCTCTTCTGTTTGCGGTTACGACTTGTCTCGGATTCCCCTGCATCAAAAGCATTGGCGCATCGATTGCTTCAATCCATTCTCCATGGTTCAACCCGGCCGGCGCCTGCTGTATTGATGTTTCACCGATGCCGTATCTCAGCGCAATCTTTTCGGCCACGGCGCGGGCGTGGGCCTGAATCTCCCCGGCCGGCATCTCCTCGATTCCAAAAAGCTTCCGGTCAAAGTCGTACAACCGGTCGGCAATGACGACGTCCGGTTTGAGCCCCTCTGTCACGCCATTCATCATGCGTGACGAGCAGTTGACGAAACATCCCTCCAAGGCGATCAGTCGAGAGGCCTTGCGAACGAGATCGCGTTGTCCCGTGTTCTTGGTAAATGCTCCGCCCAGGCAAATCCTGGCAGTTTTCCCGGGGGCAAGCGTGTGGCAGAGGATATTGGCTGCCTGACGGGCGATCTCGCCACGCAGGCAGGCGCCTTCACAACACATCACTGCTACCGGCTTTGCTTTTTGGCGCTCGGCGTAGTCGTCGCAGAGGCGGCAGTTGTTCTTTGCCTGCTCGATTCGCACCACTTCGTAACCGTCGTTTGCTCCGGCTCTGCTTGCTGTTCCACAACAACCTGTCTGACTCATGTGTTCCTCCACCCGTAGAATTGACTGCTTCGTGCTCTATAGACGGGAAAGTGGTGGAAAAGGATACGCAGTGAAGAATATTTCACGCTTTTCGATCACACATGATTTGGTTGCGTTCGTCGTGGTAAAAGCTGCACTGGCTTTCCATGGCCTTTCGCAAGGCAGCACGGCCACGATGCAACCTGATCTTCAAGGTGTCGATGCTTATGTTGAGTATTGCGGCAACCTCAAGGTTCGCAAGTTCTTCGAACTCGGCCAGGAGCAGGACTGTGCGGTAATTTTCAGGCAACTGATCGACAACGCCTCGTATGCAAGCGTTCATTTCCTGCCGGATATACTCCCTGTCTGTCCCCAAAGAGCCGGTGTCGGGAAGGTCGTCAACCGAACCGTCATCATCGAACAGCAGCTCGGAACCTTTTTGTTTCGCCAAGGACGAATTTAAATAATCATGGGCGGTATTTGTTGCAATGCGGTAAATCCAGGTGGACAGAGAGGATTCCTCCCGGAAGTTGTCAAGTGAACGGCTGATTTTCAGAAAGACGGCCTGGGTAAGGTCAAGAGCGTCGTCCTCGCAAGTAAGGTTGCTGAGATAACGCTGAATTCTCGGATGGAATTCCATGTAAATGCTGTCAAAGTCCCTCAATGTCACTCTCCATCACTCTATCAATATTTAGCAAGTCCCCCCTCCCCCTCGGCGGAAGGTGATTGTTTCCATGCTATACAGGTTTTTATCAGACGAGTCTATTGCGACGGCAGGGTTGAACTCACAGCCCCTGGACCGCGGCGAGCTTGCATTGCGGATATGCAAAGGGGGCCAACCTGTCAGGTCAGCCCCCTTTTATTGTGACGGGACATGGCATATGCTTGCGTTTCCAGACGGACTACCTGCTTTTCAGAAGAACCTTTCCACACCCCGCTTGATGCGGTTCCAAAGCATGTTCGGAGTATTCGGCCCGCAGCTGATAATAATCGGCAGGGGTATTGACGTTGCGGAATGAGTCGAAACCGGGATCGATCGAGGCCACCTGCTCCTGCCGGAGCTGCCGGACCCGCACCAGCGGAAAGAAGGAGACGATCCGCCGGCGATCGGCCGCCAGCGATTCCTCCATCGGGCCCAGGCACCGCTTGCCGTAGATCGCGTGCAGCGGTTCCAGGCCATTTTCCCCCTGGGGGATAACCACGTCGACCGTGTCGCGCAACCCGGCCAAACGCCGGATCAGGGCGCTGTTCAGCCAGGGCATGTCGCAGGCCGCCGCGAAGATGTGCGGGCTGGCGGCATGTCGAAGCCCGGAGTGCAGCCCGGCCAGCGCGCCCATTCCGGCGTACAGGTCTCCCACCTTGCGGCAGGGTAGAAAGGCGTACTGTTCGGGGTTGTTGGTGACCAGCAGCACCTCGGGAAACAGCTCCGAAAAACGGCGATATATCGCCTCGATGAAACGCCCCCCTTGGAAGGGGAGCAACGCCTTGTTGCTCCCCATGCGCGAGGAGTGCCCGCCTGCCAGGATCACGCCGGTGACGTCGGGGATGAGAGGATTGGTTGAAAAGCAACCC
>JAURXC010000041.1 GCA_030654645.1 Deltaproteobacteria bacterium
TTGCCCAGAGAGTCATCCGGCCTGAGCGAGGCCATTCGCCCGGCCAGCAGGTCGGACGACTGCCTGGCGCTGCGGTAGGCCACCTTGAGCGGCAGCAGTTCCTTCAGCACAATTTCACGGGCCTTGCGTTTCTTCTCCAGCCCGGCAACCTGACCGGCCAGCATCGACCACCCCAGCGCCGCCACCAGCAGGAAAATCAGCGCATACCCGGCCCGCAGGCGGGTACGCGGGTCCAGATCGCCCCAAATTGTACGAATCCGCTCCGGAAGTTTCATTTCGAGCCCTCCCTGAGCGTTCCGGTCAGGCTGAACGTGACCATTCCAACGGGACGGCTCTTGACTTCGCCCAGTTCTAACCACGCCCGAAGCGGCGCCCGCGCCGCCGTGAAATAATTGACAGCCAGGGCGGAGCGGGCATCACCGTTTAATCGCAGGTTCCGTCCCTCGGCTTCAGCTTCATAAAGTCCGTTGATCGTGTTCCCCTTGGCTTCGGCCAGCTTTTTGAGCAGATCCAGATAGCCGCTGGAATTCTCGGCTCCGGCCAGTTTTTTGATCTCCCCCTTGACTTCCGCCAGTTCGTCAACCGCCTTGGCCCGGTTGGGAAAGATTTCACGGTACAGGTCGGAAATAGACTTGTTCAACGAGAGCAGGTCGGCGTTGACCGTCCGGTACTGAAGCCCCTTGCCAGCAAACAGGGCGATCAGCACCAGCGCGGCCAGAACACCGGTCAACAGCAGTTTTTTCTGGATTTTGGCATCTCCGGCGGTCCAGGACAGCTCTCCCCGGCGAAAATCCGGCAGGGCGCCGGCCTGACTGGCCAGGGCAACCGCGTGCAAACCGCCCAGCTGCTGAAAGGTCTGTTCGTTTTTGAACAGGTTGCCGGTGCCGTCGGGCGCCTGCAGCAACTCCGCCGCAAACGGCAGGCTCCCGCTTTCGGCAAGCAACTCGCTTTCGAATCCGGTCAGGCAAAAGCGTGGCGGCGGCTGCGCGCCAGCCAGTTCCAGCGCGGAGAGCGTGGCCGGAATCGTCGTTGCCGCCGAGGACGGGTCCAAGGCACGAAAAAAGCTTAAGCGCCCGGAATTGAGGATTGTCAGCGCATTTCCATCATAGAGCGCACATTCCTGCGGCACCCCCAGGATGAAGCTGTTGGCAAAGGGAAGCGAAGTGATGACCTGTGGTTCGATCCCGGCCGCGCGGCACAATTCGATCGCAGCGCGGATATCGCTCTTTTTTGCCCAGAGCGCCAGATAGGCGCCATTCCCGGCCGAAAGCACATCCAAAGCCAGCTCGTCCAGCGGCAGTGACAGCTCCCCCTGCAGATACGCCGGCAGCACCTCACGCACCTTGCGCAGGTCGTCCAGCGGCAGCGAAACGGTGCGCATGGCAAACATTTCCGGAGGCAGGCAGAGTATCACCCGCGGATTGCCGCTCGCTCCGGCCGCAACCTGCTCAAGAGCCTCGCCCAGAGCAAGTCCGTCTTCCAACCCGACCGTCGAGGCGCCGGCCAGCTCGGATGTACGCCCCGAGATGTTGAAGCGGGCAACCGTTATACGTTTTTTTTCAATCTGCAGTACCAAGTAATCCATCGGCTCGTAATCCCTCGCCCGCTCTTTGGTTCTGACAACAGTTTCTGCTTAACCCGGCAATCGCCACAACTTCAATATTCCCGCCATGACAGGTACTCCGGCGCACCGCCGCCCAGCCTTACAACCGCCTCCACCGTCCGGGCGGCATCCTTGACCCTGGCCACCGCATTGATTCTGAACAGGTTGCCTTTGACGCTGATCGAGCTGGAACCGGACAGGCGCGAAACCGCGCCCGGGTTGAGCCCGGATACCTGTGAAAGCTCTCCCGTGGATTTGAACGGCGTCAACCGCCTTCTCTCCATGATATTGTCAGCCATGCGGTCATCGATGCCGTCATCCAGCGCCGCAAG
>JAURXC010000047.1 GCA_030654645.1 Deltaproteobacteria bacterium
GAACTCTTGATCGATATTTTTTCGGTCTGCATGGCGTTGTCGGTGTTCTGGCGGATGCTGGAGGCCATTTCCTCCATGCTGGATGAAATCTCCTCGGCGCTGGCGGCCTGCTCCGTGGCGCCCTGGGACATCTGCTGGGCGGTGGCGGACAGCTCCTGGCTGCCGGAGGCAACGTTGTCGGAAGCGGTCATCACCTCGCCGACAATACTGCTGAGTTTGGCTACCATTTCATTCAGAGCGCTGGCCAGTTGTCCAATTTCGTCTTTCTGGTCCAGAGTGATCTTCTGAGTCAGATCGCCAGCGGCAACAGCCCGTGCGAAGTCAACTCCCTGGCGTAACGGATTGCTGATAATACGCGCGATAAAGAAACCGAGCACGATGGACAACAAAACTCCTACAGCCAGCAATATCAGCATCGTACGTGTTGCAGCTTTAGCTATATCGGAGTTTTCGGAAGCTTTTGTCTTAGCTAGGCCGACCTTCAGGTCGCCAAGTTTCTGCATTGCCACATCTACCTGTTTGGCAGCTTCCGAAGCTTGCGGATTGCGCATGGCAGCCACAGCTTCCGACTGTTTGCCAGCCAATCCGGAATCCATAGACTCCTTGCGATAGGTAGCATATTTCGCCATGGCATCCTGCAAATCCTTATAAGTTTTTTTTATCTCTTCAGATTTCATAGACTTGGCAAAAGTCGCCATTTCTTCGCTGATAATCTTATCCAGTTCCAGAATGCGGTCCGCATGCTTCCTGCGATCGGCATCATTGGTATCGAGGGCCAGTTCACGCAAGTTCACTCGTACGCGCTGGAAAGCCGCGGTCATGCTTACCATTTGCTCCATGGGGGCCGTATTCAATTCATACATCGCTGTGTCAGCTTCTTCTATCTGGGCGATTTTTGATATACCCACCCAACCGATCACACCGGCTATAATTGCAACAACAATAAAAGCCGACAAGAGTTTAACGCTGATTTTGAGATTGTAGTACCAGTTCATAATGCCTCCGTTTCAGAATATTTGTTGTGTATGGCAGAAAATAATTATTCGACGCCCTTGACAGTAGCCAGTTCCGCACCGGAAAAGACCTTGTCAATATCGAGAATCATCACGAAATGCTCATTGTGCTTGCCCATTCCCTTGAGAAATTCAGTCTTGAGATGGGTGCCGATATGCGGCGCTGCCTCGATCTGTGACGGTTCCATTTCAATCACCTCCTGCACGCTGTCGGCCAGTGACCCCAGAACGATATTTTCTCCATCCATTTCGACCTCTACCACAATGATGCAGGTATTGACGGTCTGAGCCGTCTCAGGCATGCCGAATTTAAGACGCAGGTCGATCACCGGCACGACACAACCTCGCAAGTTGATCACGCCCCGCATGAAATCCGGCACCTGCGGCACCTTGGTAATACTGGTAATCTCCAGTATTTCCCGAACTCTGGCAACATCGACCGCAAAGACTTCCTCTGCCAACGTAAAGGTTAGATACTGGTTTGTCTGTAGTTCTTCAGCCATAAAATAAAACCCCCTCCTCCACTCGAATCGCGAACTCTGATGGTGAAAGTGTTTACAATGACTGTGCCAATGCCCGCGACAGGGCCAGGTAGTTGTAAAACATGGGGTATGACTTGGTTGGGGATGTTTATGATATGATCAGACGTGGAATGTGACACACCTTGAAGTGTGACATGACACAGCAGGCCTGTGACATGTCACACTTTTTTTGGGGCTTGTTAAAGAGGGTAATTACTCTTCAAGATGTCGATAGATGGTTCTGCGGCTTATGCCCAACAGGCTGGCGGCACGCGTTTTATTGCCGTCAGCCATGGCAAGCGCTTCTTCCAGAGTCATGGGGCGCTTGACTGTTTGCTGTTTTGTCTCAATGAATGCATCAGCCTTCAACACTGGTCTCACTGCTGCAAGCAGATCCAGCGGCAAATCCTGAGCTGATATTATTTCGGACTTGCAGAGAACACTGGCGTGTTCGATGGCATGCTCAAGCTCGCGCACGTTGCCTGGCCAGTCATGGGAGCGGAATATATCCATTACATCAACGGAAACATCTTTTATGTTACGGCTGAATTTGTCGTTGAACTTTGCAATGAAGTGGGCCACAAGTAGTGCAAGATCATCCAGACGCTCTTTCAGCGACGGGATTACGATACGAATCACATTCAAACGATAGAACAGATCCTGCCTGAAACTTCCCAGACGCACCTTTTCTGAAAGGTCCTGATTGGTTGCCGCTATGATGCGCACATCCACCCTGGTGGGAGTGGACTCGCCTACCCGCTCGAATTCGCCCTCCTGCAAAACCCTTAACAGCCTCATCTGCACGGCAGGAGATATGTCTCCGATCTCGTCCAGAAAAAGTGTGCCGCCATGGGCTTTCTGAAAACGTCCGACCTTGTCCGAGATCGCTCCGGTAAAGGCTCCGCGAACATGACCGAAAAGTTCGCTCTCCAGCAGAGTTTCTGAAAGGGCCGAACAGTTGACTTTGACGAACGGCTTGTTAACACGCACCCCGTTGAAATG
>JAURXC010000052.1 GCA_030654645.1 Deltaproteobacteria bacterium
CTCCGACGAAGTGCGCATGATCGCCCGCGACATGCTGGGCATGACCCTGCGTACCCACCAGACCGGCCCGGACGGCAAACTGGTCACCCGGGTGCTGGTGGAAAATGGCTGCAACATCGCCAACGAACTGTACGTCAGCCTGGTGGTTGACCGGGGCAGCTCCAAGGTCACCGTAATGGCCTCCACCGAAGGGGGCATGGACATCGAAGAGGTGGCCGCCAAAACCCCCCATAAAATTTTCACCGAAACCATCGATCCCCTTGTGGGACTGACCGCTTTCCAGTGCCGCAAGATCGCCTTCAGCCTGGGATTGGGCGGCAAGCTGGTGGGCAAGGCCGTCACTGTGCTGCAGGGACTCTACAAGACCTTCATCGCCTGTGACTGCTCGATGCTGGAAATCAACCCGCTGGTGATCACCGCCGAGGAGGAGCTGCTGGCGCTGGACGCCAAATTCGGCTTCGACGACAACGCCGTCTTCCGCCACCCCAAGCTGAGCGACATGCGCGACTACGACGAAGAGGACGCCAACGAAGTCGAAGCTTCCCAGCACGACCTCTCCTACATCTCGCTGACCGGAAATATAGGCTGCCTGGTAAACGGCGCCGGACTGGCCATGGCCACCATGGACATCATCAAACACTACGGCGGCGACCCGGCCAACTTCCTGGACGTGGGGGGCGGAGCCACGATTGAACGAGTCACCGAGGCCTTCAAACTGATTCTCTCCGACAGAAACGTCCAGGGAATCCTGGTCAACATCTTCGGCGGCATCATGAAATGCGACATCATCGCCACCGGCGTGGTCGAAGCCGCCAAGCAGGTCTCGCTGCAGGTGCCGCTGGTCGTGCGCCTGGAAGGCACCAACGTTGCCAGGGGCAAGGAAATCCTGGCCGAAAGCGGCCTGAACATCGTAGCCGCCGACGGCATGGCCGACGCGGCCCAGAAAATCGTCCAGGCAGTAGGGTCTGTCACGGAATAAATGTAACTTCATGCATCCCAACTTCAGGCTGCCTTTGGCCGGACTTCAATCACAAAATCCTCAACGTAGCTCTGCTACGTCTGCGGTTTTGCTCAATCAGTCCGACCAAATTCAGCCTAAATCTGAGCGCCTGATTGTGACACATATTCCATGACAGGCCCAAAAGGAGCCAACCAATGAGCATAATGATAAATAAAAATACCAAGGTAATCACCCAGGGCATCACCGGAGCCACCGGCCTGTTCCACGCCCAGGGGGCCAGGGAATACGGCACGCAGATGGTGGGTGGAGTTACCCCTGGCAAGGGCGGAACCACCATCGACGGCTTCCCGGTTTATGACACCGTACAAGACGCCGTGTACCAGACCGGCGCCACCGCCTCGGTCATCTACGTTCCACCCCCCTTTGCCGCCGACTCGATCATGGAAGCGGTCGATGCCGGCATCGAACTGGTCTGCTGCATCACCGAAGGTATTCCGGTTCTGGACATGGTCAAGGTCAAGCAGTACATGAAGGGCAAGAAGACCCGCCTGGTCGGCCCCAACTGTCCCGGCGTGATCACCCCAGGCGAATGCAAGATCGGTATCATGCCCGGCTACATCCACAAACCGGGCAAGGTCGGTGTGGTATCGCGCTCCGGCACACTGACCTACGAAGCGGTATGGCAGCTGACCTGCCTGGGCCTCGGTCAATCCAGCTGCGTCGGCATCGGCGGCG
>JAURXC010000070.1 GCA_030654645.1 Deltaproteobacteria bacterium
GGGTTGAAATATCTCTTTACCCGCTTATAACCGCAATCAGCCGGGAAGCCGGCAAGAGCGTTGCCGCCCCGATCGAAGCCCGCTGCCAGTCCATGCTGAAAGAGGGCGAAACCATGGAGCGTCTGCTTGAAAGGGCCGACGCCTATCTTTCGTCTCCGGTCCTGGAAGGGATCCTTGACTTCGCAACCTGGCCACAACCCAACACACGTGAGCAGGCGGAACTGATGCTGGCCAGTTCTGCCGAGCTTATGGGTATGCACAAGGATCAGAAACAGCTGGTTTGCGCCGAGTTGTCAAGAATTGTGTTTCTGTCCACGGGCAGACTGATGCTGCATGGCTCATGGAATCCTTCCGCGCCTGTCTTATGGCTGAATCACGACATAATCGGCAGATTACTGGCAGACCAGTTTGGCGCTGGCATCGCATAACAGTGCTGACAACATCTGTAAACTACACGAGGAATTCATGAAAAAAGTATCCGGTCTTATCACTTCACTGATCCTTGCATCTGCACTGATGCAGGGATGTGCCACAAATCAACCGCTGAACAAGTCCTCCGACACCCTTTATAAGGAAGGTGAAAGTTTTTACCAGAGGGGCAGGTATGAGGAGGCCATCGCACAGTGGAAGAAGGTCAAGGAAAGCTACCAGTCGCCGGAACTGATCACCCAGGCTGAATTGCAAATCGCGGATGCATACTTCCTCAACGGGGATTATATCGAAGCTGCCACGGCTTACGAGGACTTTCGCAAACTCCACCCCAGCCACGACAAAGCTGGCTTTGCTCTCTTCCGCCAGGCCATGAGCTATTACAAGCAGATCAACAGTATCGATACGGACCAGACTCCGGTAAAGAACGCTCTAACCATTTTCGAGTCGTATCTCAAGTTGTACCCGACCGGTGAACAACTCGGTGAAGTCCAGGAGAAGATACGCGACTGCAGGGACAAGCAGTTGCAGTACGAAATATATGTCGGACGTTTCTATTTGAAAACCGGCGCCTACAAGTCAGCCATCGGACGCTTCGAAGAGGCTCTCAAAGCCTACCCCGATCTGGCAAGGCGCGACGAAGTTCTGTACTACCTGGGCAGATCTTATCTTGAGGATGGGCAGAAATCCAAAGGGCGCGAGGTCTTCGGAAAGCTCTCATCCGAATTCCCCGGAAGCGCCTTCATATCAGACGCCAACAAGGCAATGGATTCGTTCTTTTAGTGTTGCGCCGTTTGGCCTACATGCTGGTTTTGAGCATGGTTTTCTTATCCGGCTGCGGCATGCAGGAGAAAGACCGCCTGGCCATAGCCCGGATAATCGAGTCCCGCTCCAGAGCGCTGAACTCCCGCGATATTTCATTATACCTTTCGTCGGTATCCCCCGACTACAGCGACAAGGGCAAGGATTTTCCGCGTCTGAAGGAAAGTATCACCAGCAATTTCAATAACGTCGAAAAGATCTCCTATCAACCCGTGGGACATACGATATCAATAAATGGAAACCGTGCCGAAGTTTCGGGAACATATCGCATGAAGATATTTACCCGCGGGAAAGAGCTGGCTCTTGACGGTTCGGAGCACCTCAAGTTCGCCAGAGGACCGGAAGGGTGGAAAATAATTGCGGGGTTATAGATAATGATCGGATATGAATCGGGCATGCTGGCGGCGCTTGTTGCGCTGGCCTACCTATTGGGATCGATCCCGACAGGACTTCTGCTTGGCAAGGCATACGGCATTGACGTGCGCAAGGAAGGAAGCGGCAATATCGGCGCAACCAACCTGTATCGGACGGTCGGCCGCAAGGTCGGAGCGATGACACTTACAGGTGATTGCCTGAAGGGACTGATACCGGTGCTGGCCGTAAAATACAGCTCTCTTCCTCCTGATTTTGCCGCCTGGGTCGGCCTGGCCGCATTCTGCGGACATGTCTTCTCGCTGTTCCTCAAATTCAAGGGTGGCAAAGGAGTAGCAACGGCACTGGGAGTATTTCTGGCTCTTGCGCCGATGGCGGTTGCAATTGCTATCGCGGTGTTTGCGGCGATCATGTCTTCCTGGCGCTATGTTTCACTCGGCTCGATCGCGGCTGCGGCAATCATGCCCGTTGCAGTCGCACTGAGAGGGGGAAACAGGGCGCTGGTAACTGTTACGCTGATTATTGCGGTGATTGTGATACTGAGACATCATGAGAATATCCGGCGTTTGATCGCCGGCACGGAAAACCGCTTCAAGGCGTAGAAACCATCCGGCATTCAATTTGGTAGAGTCGCCCTGCTATTCTTTTTCTCCCGCATAGATCGTAGCAATGCCGAAGGTCAGCTCATGAATATGTATATTGCGGAAACCGGCCTCTGATATCATACGGGAGAACTCTTCATGGGAAGGAAACTCCAGCACCGAATCAGGCAGGTACTTGTAGGCGTTGTAGCGAGAAAAAAGTCCGCCGACAATCGGCAGCAACCGGCGGAAATAAAAGTAGTATATTTGGCGGAACAGCTGGGATTTCGGCGTTGAAAACTCCAGAATGATCATTCTGCCGCCAGGCCGCAGCACCCGCCACATTTCCGCCAGACCCAGCTTTCTGTCCACCACGTTTCTGATTCCAAAGGCGATCGTGATCGAATCAAAGGTGTCGTTTGCAAAGGGCAGATCCTCACAGGGAGCAACTTTCAGATCGATTCTCGATGCATAAGGCGATGCCGCTACCTTGACTTCACCCAGCTCCACCATTTCCCTGCAGAAGTCAGCGCCGGTAATCCTGACTGACGCGGGGGTACTGCGGGCTATTTCCAGCGCCACATCTCCTGTGCCGGTCGCCACATCCAGAATGCGGGAACCCTCGCGGTACTTCAGCAGGCGCACCGCTTTTTTACGCCAGCGCCGGTCGATGCCAAAGCTCAAAAGCCGGTTAAGAAAGTCGTATTTCGGCGCGATCGCGCCAAACATCTGCTGAATTTTCTCGCCTTTATCGGAAAGTCTGAACATATGTTTCTGCTACCTTTTGAATTATTTAAATGGTATAAATGCAACTGCTCTTTATAACACAATCTAACCGACATAAACCAGTAAAAATCAAACTCACAACAGGGGCAACGCAGTCGTGGCATCAACCATTCGCATACAGGATATAGCCGACATCCTGATAATGACATTTCTCCTCTACCAGCTTTATACATGGTTCCGCGGAACACGCGCGATCCAGGTGCTGCTCGGCCTGGGCTTTGTTACGTTGATATATTTCGCCACTCGTTTTCTTGGTTTGTACATGACCAGCTGGGTTCTCCAGGAACTGGGCACGGTTCTCATCATTTTAATAATAGTTGTGTTTCAGGCTGAAATCCGGCAGACGCTCTATCGTTTCAGCCTGTTGCGCCACATACTGGACAGCAGCCAGGATACACAGCACGGGCAGTTCCAGGAAATCGCCGAGACCATTTTTTCGATGGCCGCAAGACGAACCGGGGCACTGCTTGTATTCCAGCGCAGCGAACCATTGAACGAACTTGTGTCAAACGGCGTGCAGCTTGACAGTGAAATTTCTCCCCAGATGCTTGAGTCAATTTTTTATGACGGAGCCCCCCTGCATGACGGCGCCGCATTGATCAAGGACGGTCGCATCGCGCTGGCTTCCTGCCACCTTCCGCTCTCCATCAGTCCGGACATTCCGCAAAACTTGGGAACCAGGCACCGTGCGGCACTCGGTCTATCGGAACGCAGCGACGCAGTAATAGTGGTCGTATCCGAAGAGCGGGGAGAGGTCTCGATGGTCACGGGTGGAAAGCTGCATCTTATGAAATCCACCGCCGAATTGATATCTGCCCTGGACGAAATGTTCCACAGCGAGAAGCCTGCTCCCATATCAGTCCGTGAAAAGATTTTTTCCAATCTGCTCCCAAAGATGGCACTTTTGCTGGGAGTGTGTGTTTTTTGGGCACTGATAACAATGCGTCAGGGACAGATCACGACCGTAACCGCCCCGGTAATCCTGCACGGCATTCCGGAAGGCCTGATACTGTTGAAAACCACACCCGAAGAGGTAAACTTACAGCTAAAGTCACTATCCAGCCTGAGCACGCCACCATCCAAACTTGATCTTACGGCGGAACTGGATGCGTCCAAAACCAAAGAAGGCCAAACAAGCATACGGGTTCAAAGTTCGGACTTCAGCCTGCCTTCAGGACTGAGCATTACCGGCATATCTCCGTCAAGTATACGCATTACCACGGAAAAGAAACTGCGCAAGAGCGTACCTGTAAAAGCATCACTAAAGGGAAAACTCCCGGCCAGCCTCTCCTCGATGCAGGTTGTCTGCGAGCCGAACAGTGTCGATATCGAAGGACCAGCCAGCCAGGTTACAGCAATCGAGTCAGTTCTAACCGATGACATAGACGCGACTCGCCTGAAAAAAGGAAATGAGTATCAGAAGAACATCCGACCTCTTCAGAAACAGGTTACACTTCTGAGGGAAACGCCCGTTACCATCAGACTGACCACCCGCGTAAAACGTCGCTAGACCGCATAGTTGGCACGCATCATGCTTCAAGCTAAAGAATGATTCGACAATTTACGATTGACGTCAGCGGGTATTTGTTATATAAAGCCTGAAACTTTTTTAAATTCCTAGAACGACCGGAGGACAGATGGCACATATCCGTATCGCGCTTGTGACCGGCCTTATGCTTTTGGCTCTGCCGCAGTTGGTTCTTGCATCCAAGGCACACGTTGTTCGCAAAAGCGAATCCCTGCATTCAATAGCCCGCAAATACCACGTCTCGGTTGACGAACTGAAGTCCGTCAACAACCTTACGGCCACTCATGTAGACAAGGGTATGCGCATCATCATACCGTCTCACGCCGATGCAAAACTCAAAAAATCGGCGTCAACATCACGTCCGGAATCCTATAAAGTCGCCAAAGGCGACACACTCCCCAAGATTTCCAGGAAAACCGGAATAAAACTGGCAGAACTCCGCAATCTAAACAACCTGAAGAGCAACAAGGTTAAACCGGGCCAGATACTGGCTCTGGTATCTCCAACGCCAAAGTCCGAAGCACCAACCCGTACAGCCAGTGTCAGCAACAGACTGCAACTGATCAACAAGGATCTGCTCAACGAGCAGGAATTGTCGGACACATTGGCCGAGTTAACGGATATAGACTCCGACCGTCCGGTCGATCTTGCCAAGAAACTGGAAGCAAATCAGGCTCTCAGCAATCTTAAAAAATCCGCCTACAGTTTTCTGGGCGCCCGTTACCGTTTTGGTGGAACCAGCCGTAACGCGCTTGACTGTTCGAGCTTTACGCAGCAGGTTTTTCGCGAGCAGAGCGTCAAGTTGCCCCGCACCGCCAGGGAGCAATTCTACGTAGGCAACGAAGTTGCACGTGGCGACCTGAAAAAGGGTGATCTGGTGTTTTTCCAGACCTATGCACGTTTTCCGTCACATGTGGGAATTTATCTTGGAGACCGCAAGATGATTCACGCCTCATCCAGAGAACACCGTGTAGTCATCTCATCCATGGACACCCCCTATTACCTGTCCCGTTACCTGGGCGCACGGCGCATGTCGAATACGGCCTCTGACTCGATCAACTTCAACGATCTTCTTCTCGGTGTCGATGAAGAAAATGAGAATGATATTCTTGCCAACGATACTCTCGGTGTAACACTAAACGTTGAGAATTGATCTGCTCCACCATTTATCACCTAACACATCCGGGTCACATGACCCGGATTTTTTTTCACCATGAAGATCCTTCTCGCCTACCATTCCGGGGAACAAAACCGTAACGATCCTTACATCAGCCTCGTGCCTACCGGCCTGTGCTACCTTCACGCCTGCCTGATCGAGGACGGCCATAATTCCGTACTCGCCAATTTCTCCGGATGGTCCGTGACGCGCACGGAACGGGAACTGTTACGCTTAAATCCGGCTGTGATAGGCATTTCACAATGGACACACAATCGCCACGTATCACTGGAACTGGCCCAAAGATGCCGACTACTGCTCCCGTCATGCACCATAGTAATGGGCGGTGGTCATGCGACCTTCTGCCACGACGACATACTTGCAAACAATGCGGCTGTGGATATTGTGGTACTGGGCGAGGGAGAGCAGACCCTGAAGGAGTTGGCGGAACATCTTGCCAACGGCACCGATTGGAGAAATATCGACGGTCTGGCGTTCCGGCACAAAGGCACCGTTACCGTCACCTCGCCGCGCAAACCACTGGCCAATCTGGACAGACTTCCCCAACCGGCCCGTTACCTGGATCGATCAATAGGCATTGACCTTCAGTTGCAACCTGAATTCATCGTCACCGCCCGGGGGTGTCCATCTGCCTGCCACTTCTGCAGCTCTCCCGCATTTTGGGGCAGGAAGGTGCGCTTCCGCTCTCCAGGCGAGATCGTGGAAGAAATTCTTTATATCCGCCGGAAATACGGGCTGATCTACTTTTCAATCCGGGATGACACGTTTACTGCGGATCGCAAAAGAGCCGTGGAGTTCTGTTCCCTGCTGATCGCCCATCATGCCGACATCCTCTGGAATTGCCAGTCACGTGTCAACGCAATTGACGAGGAGCTGTTGATCATGATGAAACGGGCCGGGTGTGAATGCATACAGCTCGGGGTTGAGTCCGGTTCGCCGCGGATACTGGAACTGCTCGGCAAGAGCATCAGTCCGGAACAGATCGAACGTTCCTGCAAACTGATCAAAGAAATCGGCATCAGCCTGTCCATTTACCTGATCAGCGACATACCCGGAGAAACGACCGAGGACATTCAACAGACAATCGATCTGATACGTCACATTCACCCAGACGACGGCTATGTTTCACCGCTGGCATACTACCCTGGCACCCGCTTGCATTCGGACGCGACGGCATTGGGCATCTCCAGCAGGAATATCTTTGCGGATACCGGCAAGAACGCTTTGTATGCAAGTGATCACCGGGGCGGCTCATCGAAGAAACTTCTGGCAGAACTTTCCGGCAATCACCAGAACGATCCGACGCGATTCGAACTGCAGAAAGCACGACTGGGGTTTTGCTACACGACCAACGTGCTAGCCGGAGAATGGTATCGCCAGAGACGAAGATATAAAACTGCCGAAAAAGAATTTCTTGAGATCACCGAACGGCATCCGCAGAACCCGTGGGGTTGGTTCCTGCTGGGAGAATTGTATGCTGAAACCGGAAAGCTTAATAAATCTCGGGATTGCTACCGAACAGTTTTAAAGATAGTTCCACACCACTTGCCATCACAGTCGGCGCTATCGACATAAAAAACGGGGCCATTTTCATGGCCCCGCCTGATACTACCCTGACTTTTAAGGACTACTTTACAATCCTGATGCCAGGAATAAAGGAGATCTTCTCAAAAGTTCTCTTGAGGGTCTTGCTCTGGAAGTTTGACAGTGGCGGAGTTTCGGGATACTCGATGCTGTCGCCTACAGCCACCTTGATTTCCGGGAGAGCCAGCCACAGCTTCTGACCTTTTTCATCGGCGGCCTCAACATAAGTATAACCACCTGAGTTCATGGTCTGGGTAACCTTGGCTTTTTTACCTGCACCGGCAGGGATCTCCTGAGCTTTCATACCTGCATGAGGGTCGCCAGCTGGCTGGCCTGCTGGCATCTGGCCACCCGGATGATTCGGTGGCATCTGTCCCTGCTGTGGAGCCTCGGCCGGAGCTTCAGTCTTTGGCTTGTCTTTGCACCCGGCGAGGGCGAGAGCGGCGATAACGAGAAGAACTAATGCTGTTTTTTTCACCTGCAACCTCCTGTTGTTTGAATATCTCTTTTTTTTTACCATACTTAAATGTAACATTCCAAGAGAAATATTCCGAGCATTAATAATATAACGTCATTATCTAATTTGATCCTGAGCTTTTATCATTAATGCTTCGACCAACTGCTTGAACTCAGTTTCGGAAAGAATCACCGGCTGCATATTTGCCCAATGACGGACCTTTCGTGGATTTCGCAGCCACTCCCGCAGGCGCTTTTCGTTCCACCCCTCCCCTTTTTTAAAAGTCCTCGGATACCAGCGAGTTAATAGCCCCGACAGGTTCGGGCCGATATTCCCCTTTCCCAAGGCACCGTAGCGTTCTGACAGCAACCTGTGGCATGAAGCACATTTCTTGCTGAATACATGCCTGTTCAGGCCGTCGGGATCATCAAAATGCACCACACTCGGCCGATCCTTCTTACTGTTTCTAACGCTATCCGCACCAGCCAGGATAGCGTTTACCAGAATCGCGGACTGTTGTCCGGTCAAACTGAAATCCGGCATCCCAAGCGCAGGCCTCTCGATTGACGCGGCAATTTCCTCGGGGCTTCTCACGTTACTCAGAGAATCCAGGTTTGTCGCCAAATGGTTACCCTTGCCGGCACTGACATGACAACGTCGGCAGGAGAACTGTTCCATCAGGCGTCGCCCCTCCCTGACAACAGCATCTTCTTTCATTGTGAAATACGCGAATCGGCCGGCTACCAGACCATGGTGGGCTATGTTCCTGCGTGCTGAAAGCGGATTTCCGCGATGGCAGGAGCTGCATCTTCCCCGCTCGACGTAATGCCCGCGATGGCAGTCAAGGCAGTACTGGCGCTGTTCTCCGCCAAAAGCTGGCAAACCTGCCAGGCAGATCAGCAGGATCACTACAGTGTGAATGACCAATTTGAGCCTCTAAACCAGAACGCAACTATTGTCAGAATCAGAATTGCCAGGAAGGTTGCAACAGTCATCAGGTTGACAAAGCGCTGTTCTCGCGGAAACCAGCTGGCCCGGTGAAGATGAAGTGATCCCGGCAACCATGGCAGCAGCAGAAAGACAAGTCCCAGCAGGATCAACGGATAAATCATGAAACGCGACCAGCTGACCAGCTCCTGGATCCAAAGCAGAAACCAGGCCGACTTGACCGGATTGGGAGTGCGGGAAGGATCAGCCGCCTCCTGCAGCGGCGCGGGAAGAAACGCTGCCAGCGCAAACAGCACAAGCGCCAGCAGCAACATCGAGCGGTTGATCAGCCTGAAAAAATGTGGCGTGCTTTTGATAAATCCGTCTTTCATAGGTATGGCAGCACTCCCTTGTTCTTTCTGACCCGGTAAAAATGG
>JAURXC010000079.1 GCA_030654645.1 Deltaproteobacteria bacterium
GGGTTCTATATCAACCCGACCTCGCCCGAGGATGCGGCCCAGTTTCTGCGAGACGCGGATGTCTAGCCTGCGGCAGACGCTGGACGCACTGTACGAATCGCGCTCGCCGCAGCATCTGGCCAATGACCCGCTCTCGTTCTGCCACCGCTATGCCGACCCGGCCGACCGGGAAGTGGTCGCGGTGATCGCCTCCGCCTTCGCCTACGGCAATGTCGCCATCATCCTGCGAACCCTGGAATCGATCTTTACCGTTCTGGGACCATCGCCGCGCCGCTACGTGGAAAATTTCGATCCGCAAGCCGGGCTGAGGGCCTTCTCAGGCTTCAAGCACCGCTTCAACGACGGCCGCGACCTGTGCGCGCTTCTGTGGGCGATTCGCGTCATGATCGAGGAGGCCGGTAGCGTCGAGGCCTTTTTCCTGCGTGCCCACGATCGGGCCGCCGCCGATGTCTCCGCTGCGCTGAACGGTTATTCAGCGGCCGTGCTGGCGATCGACTATGAGCCCGTATTCGGCGGGAAAATCCCGCCCGATTCCTATTTTCCCTTCCTGTTCCCGGCTCCGGCGGGCGGCAGCGCCTGCAAACGCCTCTGCATGTTCCTGCGTTGGATGGTGCGCCCCAACGACGGTATCGACCTGGGGCTGTGGCGGGGCGTCACCCCGGCTCAGCTGGTGATCCCCGTCGATACCCATATCAGCCGTATCTGCCGCTATCTCGGTTTCACCGGCCGCAAGTCCGCCGACTGGCGCATGGCGCGTGAAATAACCGATTCGCTTCGCCGGCTGGATCCGCTCGACCCGGTCAAATATGACTTCTCGATCGCGCATATCGGCATCAGCGACGGCTGCGACGGAAAGGACAGCCTGCATTGCCAGGGTTGCCCGATTTCGGAAATATGCCCGCAACTCCGCGCCAATAGAGGTAAAAACGGGGTCTAATAATTTGACACGCTGCAACCTTTCTGTTATAGGACTAGCGTTGTTTCAGTCAGTTTCATCAATTGTTACACAATGGTAGCAACACAATCCTCACCGAGGAGTCGCGGATGATAATTAAGTGCGAACAGTGTCAAACCAAGTTTCGGCTTGACGACTCAAAGGTTACCGACAAAGGTGCCAAAGTCCGCTGCACAAAATGCAAGCATGTTTTCACCGTACATAAAGAGCAGCCCGTGCCCGAAGCGGAGGAAGCTACTTTCGCGCCGGAGCCAGTCCCTGCTCCAGTCCCCGTTCCTGCTCCGAGTATGTTCCAGGACGCCGTCAAACAACCGGAGCCTGAAGATGAAGAACCGTCACCCTCGTTTTCATTCGGGGATGTGGCCATCGACAATACCGCCGACAGCACGGTCCGGATGGAGTCGTTCCAGGTGGATTCATTTTCGGCCGATTCCGCCGCTGCTCCCGCCGGAGAGGACGATTTCAGCCTGTCCTCGCTGGCGGACGATAAGGGTTTTGAGATCGAGCCCGCTCCATCCTCCTCTCAGGATGACATCAGCTTCGACGAGTTTGATT
>JAURXC010000081.1 GCA_030654645.1 Deltaproteobacteria bacterium
GTCATCCTGAAGTTTCTGTCGAGCGTCGCTGTCAGCTTCTGGGGTTGCCTCGTGCCAGCTACTATCGAGGCCCGGCATCCGGTATTCGCTCTGGCGATCTTGAATTGATGCGCCGGATCGACGAGCTTTATATGGAGCATCCGTGGATGGGGAGTCGCTCGCTGGCTGATCAACTCACGACTCCAGAAGCTCCAGTAGGACGTGATCGCGTTAGACGCCTGATGCTCATCATGGGTATAGAATCCCTGGCTCCAAAACCAGGCACCAGCAAACGGCAGCCGAAGCATCCGGTCTATCCCTATCTGTTGCGGGGAGTGACCATTGACAAACCCAATCAAGTCTGGGCGACTGACATTACCTATATCCCCATGCACAAGGGATTCATGTACCTGATAGCGATTATGGACTGGGCCACCAGAAAGGTTTTGTCCTGGAAACTGTCCAACACCTTGGATACCAGATTCTGTGTCGAAGCGCTCAAAGAAGCTCTGTTCAAATACGGCGCACCGGAGATATTCAACACCGACCAGGGGTGCCAATTTACCAGTGAGGCTTTCACCTCCGTCCTCAAAACCTGGAATGTCAAGATCAGCATGGACGGCAAGGGGCGCTTCAAAGATAACATTTTCATCGAACGACTCTGGCGGACACTGAAGTACGAGAGAATCTACTTGAAGACGTATGAAACTGGAGCTGAGCTTTTCAAAGACCTGACAACTTGGTTTACCCATTACAACGAGAAACGGAAACATTCATCACTTGACAAACGGACACCTGATGAAGCTTATTTTCAGGGACTCGAACAACTGAAGCTGGCAGCCTGAAGCCATAAACTACAACAACATCGAGACATTGCTTATTTCTCCATCAGGTTGTCTCACTAACCCCGGCCACCTCAATTTGGTTGGTCAAGTCTTCATGTAGCATCAAAACCTCCTGCAATCATTACACGCGGATCAAATCTGATAAATTCGGATAATGGCGGATTATCTTTTCAGATTTGAACCTTAGAGTTTTGGTTCTAATCAGATTTTCATCAGATTCTATCCGAAGTTATCCGCGTGAAATGCCTTTCAGCTTTTTCCTGTTTTCTGTCAACTTATTCCAATTACGCCTATCAACTAACCCTCACCTGGCCGTACATGAGCAAGGGGGGAGCCAGTCGCGAAGCTCGATAAGTTGCTCGGTTTCTGCAGAATTATTTATTCAAAACTGTTTTGAGAATAGTTAGCGAAGTTACGCCAGACCTGTGAGGTCTGGCTATTATTATGCCTATCATTGTTTCAGACTACAGATTCTTGAGGTTCTTACCAGCAGAAAACTTGCCGGACTTTGATGCTGCGATTTGAATCTCTGCGCCCGTCTGCGGATTGCGTCCAGTGCGAGCAGCACGGGATGCTACCTCGAATGTGCCAAAGCCCGGGAACGAAACTTTGTCACCGGCTTTAAGCAAATCGGTTGTCACCTTCAAGAAAGCGTCAACGGTCTCTGCTGCAACGACCTTCGGTACTTCAAGCTCAGCGGCTACTGCTGCTACAAATTCAGCTTTTGTCATGGTTTCTCCTTTAATTGATGATGGTATGTGTCGGCCAATAATTATCACAGTTTTGATTGATTGTCAGCCTCACTCCATCAGTTTACGAATCATTATTCCTGTATTTGGGCCATTTTATGTATAATGCGCCAATGGCAATATCTGGAATTAAAACCCTGCTTCGGGCATTGCGCTCCCGGAACTTCAAGCTTTTCATGGCTGGTCAGAGTGTTTCTCTTATCGGAACCTGGATGCAATCGGTGGCAATGAGTTGGCTGGTCTACCGTTTAACCGGTTCTGCCTTCCTGCTTGGTGTAGTCGGTTTCACCAGTCAGATTCCCACGTTTCTGCTTTCTCCTGTAGCCGGTGTACTGGCCGACAGATGGAATCGTCATCACCTCTTGATTGCTACCCAGGCACTTGCCATGCTGCAAGCAGCGGCACTGGCTGCTGCAGTCCTTACCGGTGTTGTTCAAGTCTGGCATATCATAGTGCTAAGCTTACTCTTAGGTGTAGTCAACGCCTTCGATATTCCGATACGGCAGTCCTTTATCGTTGAATTGGTTTCAGAGCGCGAAGATTTGAGTAATGCCATTGCGTTGAACTCATCAATTGTGCAGGCCGCACGTCTTATTGGCCCTGCAATAGCAGGTCTGCTCGTTGCTTCGGTTGGTGAGGGTATTTGTTTCGTCCTGAACAGTGTCAGCTACCTGGCAGTATTGCTGGCACTTGTTGCCATGAAACTTGCTCCCCGCTCTCATGATGAAAAGCCGCGCCGGAACGTTCTGCATGAACTGCGAGAGGGTTTCAACTACTCTTTCGGATTCGGGCCAATCCGTAGTATTTTGTTGATGGTCGCCTTGATAAGCCTTACGGGGATACCTTATTCCATTCTCATTCCAGTATTTGCAAAGGAAATCCTGCACGGTGGCGCCCACACCTTCGGTTTTCTGATGACTGCTGGCGGATGCGGTGCGTTAGCTGCCACCATCTACCTTGCCTCACGCAAAAGCGTTCTCGGTCTTGGCAAACTAATTGTCCTTGCTGGATTCTTGTTTGCTATGGGGATTGCTTCTTTTGCTGTCTCCACCAATGTCAACGTCTCGTTTGCCTCTCTGGTTGTTGCCGGGTTCGGTGGAATTACAATGATAGCCTCCAGCAACACGATTCTTCAGACAATCCTTGATGAGCACATGCGAGGCAGGGTCATGAGTTTCTTCGCCGTTGCTTTTCTTGGAATGGCCCCTTTTGGTAGCTTCGGAGTCGGAACGATGTCAGGTATTATCGGCCCCCGTGAGACTTTACTGGTAGGAGCGGCTTGCTGTCTCGGCTCCACATTATTGTTTGCCCGTCAACTCCCTAAAATCAGGGAAGTTGTCAGGCCAATTTACGTGAAAATGGGGATAATCAAGGAAGTTGCAGAAGGTATGGAGACAGCGGCTGAGCAACCGCTGATGTCGGATAACCGGAAGTGACATGCCTATTCCGGTTAATTCCGACCTGTTGACGAACCATTATATCATTGGCAGCGACGCTGGGAGGCGTTGCGTCAGGTTATTGAAGTTCAGTCTCCTTGAGACTTAACCTCGGTTTTGTCTTTAGTGGTATTAGGTGTCTCAGCAACCTTACTCTTCGTTTCCACCTGAGTTGGAGCAGATGCTTGAGCTGCAGGTAACGCTGTTGTCTCTGTCTGGGCTGCGTCTGTTGATACAACTTCCGTTGTAGCTCCAGCATCAGCTTTATCACCTTCTGATTTAGTAGGCTCTGTTTTTGCGCCGTAGCCGTCACCGTACCACCCTGCGCCTTTGAGGCTGAATGAGGCTGAAGACACCAACTTACGGACTGTTCCGCCACATTCAGGGCAATTGTCTGCTGGCGGGTCTGAGAACTTCTGGCGGAGTTCAAATTGAATGTTACAGGAATTACAGCGATATTCGTAAATG
>JAURXC010000091.1 GCA_030654645.1 Deltaproteobacteria bacterium
CCTGCAATAGTGCTTCGTTGACATCCAGAATTGCAAGTTCCGCCAGTTTGGTTTTCCGGGCCAGTGTAAATGAGATCGCCCTCGCCGCACCGCCGGCGCCCAGCATCAGAATATTCCTGCCGTCAACCTCTACCCCGTTATCGACCAGGGCTTTAAGCGCGCCAGTTCCATCCGTACCCAAACCGATTAACTTTCCGTTTTCGTGAATGACTGTATTAATTGAACCGATGCTGCGATCGACATCCGAAATCTCATCCACATATTTCATTACTTCAGTTTTGTGCGGAATAGTGACGCTCAATCCTCGAAAGTTTTCTATCGCACGCATGCCTTCTAATGTGCCTTTTACGTCTTCAACCGGAAAAGCCACATAAATGAAGTCCAAATCCAAGGCATCAAAGGCGGCATTGTGAATTGCCGGTGAAAGGCTATGTGCAACAGGTTTTCCAATAACTGCACATAATTGGGTTTTACTGCTAAATGATACCATCTTGACGAAACCTCCTGTTATTTCGTGATTATGCAAGAGCCACATGCAAACGATGTATAAAATACAGGCGAACATACGTAAAATACAGTAGAAAATATAGATAAACTTGGGGAAAGTGGCCAATTCTCCCAATATCTCTGTCTGATGTTACTATTTGGATTCAGTGCGAGTATTTGATGAGTGGCAGGTTTTAGGGAGATTGTTGAAAATAGCTTTTAACTGCGAAGTGGTTTCGGCGCGCCATAAATTCAAACACTCACGCTAGACCGGAAGTGCTTTTTATCATTCTGCAGAATATCAGCCCCGCAAAACACCGTCAACACCCCCCCAAAAGCTCAGATACTTTCCGGCTCAAATCGTTGCGGTTATACGGTTTTTGAATAAACCCGTTGGCACCCAACCCCACCAGTTCATCGCCGGTTCCTTCACGGCTGAATCCGGAGCAGAACAGTATCTTCAGATCGGGTGATTGCTCGCGCAGGCGCAGGAAGGCCTCTTTTCCACCCATCTTAGGCATTATCATGTCCAGTATCACCAGTGAGATCTCTTTCCCATGGGCGTCAAGCACTTGCAGGGCATGTTCCCCGTTTTTGGCCAGAAAGACCGTATAGCCCAGGTCTTCCAGCAGGTCCCGGCCGACCGAGCGTAGCATCTCCTCGTCATCCACCAGCAATATTCCTCCGCTGCCGCCAACCGCTTCATCCGGGATGTTCTCTCGGTCCGGATCGCCGAAAACCAGAGGTAGGAAAATTCTGAACACGGAACCCGTTCCGGGCTGGCTCTGGACGCTGATCTCGCCGCCATGGTTCTTGACTGCACCGTACACAGACGCCAGGCCGAGACCGGTGCCTTTTCCGACGCCCTTGGTGGTAAAAAAGGGCTCAAATATGTGTTGCAAAACCTCATTTGTCATGCCGTCTCCGGTGTCGGACACGGTGATTTCAAGATAGCGGCCGGCCGCGCGGGATATGCCCATGCTGTGAAAGGAAGCCTCGTCCAGGGTCTTGACGGTCGTTGCATAGGTCAGCGTACCACCTTGTGGCATGGCATCACGGGCATTGACACCCAGGTTGAGCAGTGCATTCTGCAGTTGGGTCTGGTCGCCCATTATAACCGGATTGCCTTGATCCAGTCTGGTTGTAAGCAGTATCTGCTTGTCAATCGTGCGTTTCAGAAGGCTCATGACCGCTATGATCGTGTCATTAATGCGGATTGGACTTGAAACAGCAGTCCCTTTGCGCGAGAAGGTCAACAGCTCGCTGGTCAGGTCTGCCGAGCGGGTAGCGGCTTCGATGATGGTTGCCGCCAATTTGCTGTTTTTGTCATCATGCGCCAGTCGTCGTTTCAAAAGCTCGGCGGCGGCCATGATCCCGGCCAGCATGTTATTGAAGTCATGGGCAATTCCTCCAGCCAGCTGTCCGACAACATCCATTTTCTGCGCCTGGTGCAATTGGTTCTGCAGACGTTTTTGCTCGGTGATTTCCATAACCGCGCTCAGAACACAGCTCTTTCCGGCAATCTCCAGTTGTACCCCGGAAAAGAGCACGGTAAATACTTCACCCTGTTTGCGGCGCATTTCAGTCTCGAAATTGTAGACATGGCCGTTGGCTTTTAACAGTTGCAGGTAGCGGTCCCGGTCCGACTCGTGTACCCATACCCCCAGCTCGACGGTGGTCCTGCCGATGGCCTCATTACGTGAATAACCGAACATGTCTATGAATGCCTGGTTCACTTCGCTGAAGGTTCCTTCCGGCAGGGTGGTCAGTGCCACCGTTATCGGTGAGTACTCAAAAACGGCCCTGTATTTCTGTGAACTCTCTTCAGCCACATCCAGCTGGATTCTCAGCTTTTCCTTGATGTCCTGCAGCTGATCATGGGTGGCCTGATATTCACAGATCTGTTCCCGCAGCATCTCTTCGGTTGCCTGGAGTTCATCCTGGCTCTGCATGAAGTCGTCAACCTGTGCTCGCAGTATCTCCTCGGTGGCCTGAAGTTCCTCCTGAGACTCCTGGTACTGGTCGATCTTAAGGTGCAGCATCTCTTCAAGGCGTCTGCGTTTACGGATATTCAGAACCTGAATTGTCAGGCCGATGATGCAGAACAGTGTGAAAGCGGAACCAAGCCAGACCGCTTTTTTATTAATGGCAAAGGTCGAAACAGGTTTGTTGATTAAAACAGAATCGGCCGGCAGTCTGGCGGGGTCTATGTCAAATTTTTTCAGCACGCGGTCATCAAACATGGGGCTGGAAAGATTGGATGTTACGACCGGCAGCTTTTCGGGCTGTTCTCCGTTGATGATGCTGACCGCCAGTTCCGCGGCCTTCAGTCCCTGTGTTTGCCCCTCCGCCATTCTGCCGCCGACTACACCGTTGCCCAACTGCGCCGCGTAAACCGAATAAACCGGGACCGGACTGGCGTCACTGACCAACCGGGCCGCCTCGGAATGGCTGAAGGTTCTTCCTCCTTTTTCAACCGTGTATGAAAGCATCAGCACCAGGTAATCGGGAGTGATGGTCTTCAGTCTCTTGACAGTTTCTTCGAGAGGCATCTCATCCATAAACCGAATCTTGACTGTCGGGAAGCCTTGTGCCGACTCTTCCAGCTCGCGGCGTATGGCCAAGCCGGTGTCGGTGTAGTCATGAATCACAATTATGTTGCGAGTGGCAGGGTGCAATTGGAGAGCCAACTGAAGCGTGCCCACGGAATCGTGGTATTCCGCGACCCCGGTGATCAGCTTCTGACCGGAGATCATGGATGGTTCATAATTGTTTATGCCGCAGAACACCAGAGGAGTCCCCGGAGAGACGCGCTGACGGTAGCGCGTCGCGAACTCCAGGGCGGCATTGTCCATGGCTATGATCAGATCGAGCTGGAGGTTGGCGTACTTGGCTGCCAGCAGGTCTGCCATGTAGGGAAAGTGTTTTTTTGAATGGAATTTTTTGGTATCCAGATGCTCCATATACAGGTCGAAGCGTGGATAAACCCTGGAAAGACCATCTCGTAACCCGGTCATTTCATCTTCCCACCAATCGTAGCCTATGTTGTAGGAATTGAGGACTAGAATTCGGGGAACCGTGGTCGCGGCATGGAGAGTGGTAAATATTGGGGAGAGCAGAGCCCATGCTATTACAATTACCGCCACTACAAATGAACTGGAAATTTGGTGAGGTGAAAATTTCATTTGAACCCCAAACCCGTGGAATGCGGTTGATATGTGACAGTGCCCATCTGAAAGTTAATAAGTGTTATAAACAGCGTTATAATCCGCCATGTAAGTCATCGTGCATATGAATCATGTGTTCGAAATCGCATTATTCTTAAAACGCTGGTTCAATAAGTCAGTGAGACGAAGTACGAGGAGAGGTAACAAGAGTTCCAGGCTTATTCGCCATTGATTGTTAACGGGATTCTACATGATGTGCATTGATTGTGGATAAATATTTATTGATTAATTTCACTGGTGAGCAATTGGCGGGGGAGTCAAATTCTTTCTTTTCCTGCCGGGCAGATTTACTTCAGGTGAATGAATCAATTTTGGCGGCACTTCTTGAACCCCCAAGATTTTGACAATCTGTTCCAAACCTGCAGAAATGACTTTCACCTTTTGATCGGAAAGAGGCTCCAGTCCATTTACTAAAAGCCCCTGCGCGATCTCCGGGGAATTTCGTACCAATTCACGCCCCTTGTCGGTGATGACTATGTGAACAACACGCCTGTCTTTGTCGGATCGGATGCGTTGCACTATTCCCTTTGTTTCAAGTCGATCCAAAAGCCCCACCATGGTTGCCGGATGCAAATACGTGCGACGGGCCAGGTCGGTGACTTTCAAGGGTGCTGCCATTTCGAGAATTTTAACCACCCATAGCTGTGACCCGCTCAGACCGGTTTCGTGCTCGACCATTCTCGATTGCTCGGACAACACCTGAAAAATGCGTCTGATATCGTCGATTATTCCGGCCACCATTGTTGACTTGGATTTCATTCGGAAATATCCCCTTAAAACAAATTTATAAAACAATAATCATCGCTGCGTGTGCTGTAATAACGCCGGGTTGATATGCGTAACATGTTGTAAACGCAACATTACTTGTAAAATATGAAGTTGTCCACATATTTTTGTTGCTGTTAAAACAAAAAATTGTTATAAAAGCAAATACTTTGTATACGTAAATTATATAAATATTAAATATTTTATTTTATATATTATATGCACGGTAAATTTTTGTTTTATTACACATTGAGAGGATATCCATGGCGCTGGAAAAGAGTGCTTACACTGTTTTGACTGTGCATAAGGCATTTGAAGTGTTGGAGTTTCTATCGGGAAACCCGATTGACTCCAGCCTGCAGACAATCGCATCAACTGTTGAAATGACGCGAAACAAGGCATTTCGTTTGCTGGCAACACTCTGTGAAAGCGGATTGCTTGAGCAGGAAAAACCGGGTGGTTCCTATCGTCTCGGCATGAACGCATTTTCCCTTGCCCAAAAACTGATCAGGAATTCAAATGTCATCAGTCTTGCGCATCCCGTGATTGAGCAACTGGCAAAAAAGCATGGTGAGGCCGTATATATGACGGTTATCAAGGGAGACGATGTTTTGTTTCTTGATATGGCTGATTGTGACCAGCAGATTAAAGCCGTGTCTCTCATTGGGAAAACATTCCCGTTTTTTACAAATGCGGCCGGCAAGGTCATGAAAGCACTGGAATCAAAAGAATCGTTGGAATGGATAGTCAACAAGAAGCGAAATAAATCGATCAACATTTCCGATCCGGAGCATCTAGTCTCAGAACTGTTTGAAATCAGATCCAACGGTGGAGTCGCCGTTGATTCAGGTGGTCTTGGCGAAGGTGTCAGCAGTGTAGCCGTAGCAGTCAAGGATTATGCAGGACATGTGATAGGCGCAATTACCATGCTTGGCCCTTCCTTTAGATTTCTGAAGAAACGCATAGAGAAAGAAATTATTCCTTCACTTATTGAAGGGGCCGCAATTGCATCAGAGAAGTTCGGTTATATGCCCGCATAAGCCAAATACATCATTGAAAGGAGATTTTGTTAGTACACTATCAACTACTGAAAGGAGTAATACCATGGCAGAAAAACAGTATGACTGGTCAGCTATTGCAAAAAACCCAAAATTCATCGAGTTACACCACAAAAAATCGGCATTTCTCTTTGGCTGGTGGATTTTCTCCACCGTGTACTATTTCCTGCTCCCGATCGGAGCGGCTTATGCTCCCGGTCTGTTCAAGATTAAAGTTATCGGGGTGATTAACTTCGGTTACGCCTTTGCCCTTTCCCAGTTTTTTGTGTCATGGGGTCTGGCTCTGTATTACGCAAAAGTGGCCAACAACGATTTTGACAGATTAACCAGAGAACTTATCGAAGAACTTCATCTTTAGAAAAGGAGGATACGACATGACATTCAGAAACATCATAATCGCCGCCAGTTTAACGCTGACATTTGCCGCAGCCGCCTTTGCTGAAGAGCCGAAGAATGCTACTACGACTCCCGCAACCGGCGCAGCCGCTGTCAGCGCGCCCGCTCCGGTTGGCGCACCAGTCGCGGCCGCCACAACCGCTGCCGTTCCTGCTCCGGCCGCCGCTCCGGCCCCGGCAAAAAAACGGGAGCTGAAAGCCAACAAAGCCATTACCCTCTCGATGTTCGCCGTAATCATCGGCATCACGATGGGTGTTGTCGTCTGGGCCGCACGCCAGACCAAGACCGCCGCCGACTTCTACGCCGCCGGTGGAGGCATCACCGGAACCCAGAACGGATGGGCCATTGCCGGCGACTACATGTCGGCCGCCTCGTTCCTGGGGATTTCCGGTCTGATCTCGCTCTACGGCTATGACGGATTCATGTACTCGGTCGGCTGGCTGGTGGCCTACATCACCGTTCTTTTGATCATCGCCGAACCATGCCGCAACGCCGGCAAGTACACCCTGGGGGACATCCTCTCCTTCCGCACCAACCCCAAACCGGTCCGCGCTGTAGCCGCGATCTCGACCGTAGCCGTATCCACCTTCTACCTGACCGCCCAGATGGTCGGCGCCGGCAAGTTGATGGCACTTTTGGTTGGTGTTTCCTACAAGCAGGCCATCATCGGCGTCGGCATCCTGATGGTCGGCTACGTCGTCTTCGGCGGCATGACCGCCACCACCTGGGTTCAGATCATCAAGGCCGGCCTGCTGATGTCGGGCGCCTTCCTGCTCTCGTTCCTGGTACTGATGAAATCCGGCTTCAACCCGCTCGCTTTCTTCACTTCAATCGTCAACAGCCCTGAAATCCAGGACCACGTATCCAAGCTGGTGCTGAAGGACGGAATTATCCTGACCGGCACTGAAGCCGGCCAACGTTTCCTTGAACCGGGCCTCTTCATGAAAGCCCCGCTGGATCAGATCTCGCTCGGTATGGCCCTGGTTCTGGGCACCGCCGGCATGCCGCACATCCTGATGCGCTTCTTCACGGTGCCGACCGCCCAGGCCGCCCGTAAATCAGTCATCATCGCCATGTTCATCATCGGCGGCTTCTACGTACTGACCACGCTGCTCGGCTTCGGCGCAGCCGTCAACATCACCCCGCAGGGCATCATGCAGGTTGACAAGGGCGGCAACATGGCCACCCTGATTCTGGCGCAGACGCTGGGCGCCGAAATCGCTCCGGTCCTGGGTGACATCTTCCTGGCCTTCCTCTGCTCGGTTGCCTTCGCCACGATCCTGGCGGTTGTATCCGGTCTGGTTCTGGCAGCTTCTGCCGCCATCGCCCACGACATCTATGTTAACGTCATAAAAGATGGCCACGCCGACCAGCATGAGCAGGTAATGGCTGCCCGCATCACCTCGCTGGTAGTAGGCGCGGTCGGCATCATGATCGGCCTGATGGCCGAGAAAGCCAACGTTGCCCACCTGGTGGCACTGGCC
>JAURXC010000093.1 GCA_030654645.1 Deltaproteobacteria bacterium
GCTGCAATACCGGATTTGGATGTTGGAAACAAACAATGCGAGGTGCTGGGCAAGGCGGTTTTCGATAAAAACCACTGTCTGCCGTTTGCAAAAAAGATTGATTGCATTGTCTGTGAAGAACATTGTCCGATTCCGGACAAGGCGATCCGGTCACGGGAGGTGAAGATGACCGGGCAGGATGGTACCGAACGAATCGTGAAGGAACCGTATGTAGTCGAAGACATTTGTAACGGATGCGGCATCTGTGAAAATGTTTGCCCGCTTGAAACAAAGGCTGGCATCCAGGTTTTTGCCGTCAGGAATCGTACTCCGATTGTCCGCTCAACCGCTCAAAATTATCTGCCGGATAAATCGGTATATCCGGAGTATGATAGCAGATAAGCTGTTTACAATTGGATCCGTATCATCGAATTCCAGCTTAATGGATTGACTTGTCAACCGTTTATCAGTAATATTCGCTCCTTACTGCATCCAATTTATCCAGCTTCGGGAAGGCCTGTTATGCAGAAAATTCCATTGATGCTTGCAAAAGCGGGGATGGTTTTGGCACGAGACGTTTTTCGTGGCGATTCTCCGGTCGGGATGCCGATTTGCGGCAAGGACACGGTGCTGACGGATGCGTTGATAACACGTCTTGATCAGATGGATATCCAGACGGTTTGTGTAGAAGGCCATCCGGTTTGGGAAGAAGGTGAGCGTACTTTTGACGAGCTGCTGCAGAACCTTGACAGGCGCTTTGAGAAGAGCCGCCAGGAACCGCTGAACTCCATGTTGTATGATATCTACAAGGCATACCTTGCCAAATCCATGGGGGGCTAAGGTGGAAGACAAGCGTAGCGAGCTCAAAAAAATCATTATGGACACCAGGACGCTGCCCACGTTACCGAATGTCATCAGCAAGTTGAATGCCTTGTCAGACAACGACAAGGCCTCGGTGCAGGAAATGGCCCGGATAGTCTCCTCGGACCAGGTGCTCTCGGCCAGAATATTGCGCTTGGCAAACTCACCCTCCTACGGTTTTTACCGCGTTTCGACAATATCCAATGCTATGATTTTGCTGGGGGTCAACGTTGTCAAGAGTCTGGCGCTTTCTTCCTCCATATTCGCCATCATGGAGAAGAACAGCGTCGGTTTGTGGGAACATTCACTGGGGGTCGGTGTGGCCGCAAATCTGCTGGCCCGTAAGCTGGGTTTGCCCGAATGCGAGGAAATTGCGACAGCAGCGCTTCTGCACGACATCGGCAAGGTGATCGTCAGCTTGAAATGCAGCGAGGCAGCCAAGGAAATTTTGGGTCTGACCAATGAACGGCAAATCTATACCATGGAGGCGGAACGCGAGGTTATCGGTACCGATCATGCCGAGATCGGCGGTTGGCTGGCCAAGAGCTGGTTTCTGCCGGATAAACTCAGTGAACCGATCGCCTTTCACCACGATGTGGATAAATCCCTGAACCATCGCATCAAGACTTCGGTAGTTCATATCGCCGATGTGCTGATCAAGGCCAGCGATTTCGGAAACAGTGGCGACCGTTATGTTCCTGTAATCCAGAAAATCGCCTGGGATACGCTCAAACTTAATGTACAGATAATGACCGAGTTGGTGGCCGAGATAGAAGACAAGCTGATTGAGGTCAGAAATTTCAGTCTGGAAATGATGAGCGAGTAATGTTTCAACCGGCTCGAATCACCATAGTGTCATCCGATATCCAACTGGTTTCACATCTGCAAATTCGCCTGCACAGCAAGGGGTATCAGGCCAGCGGCATGCATTGCATAGACTCGGTGTTGGGCGCATTCTACTCCGACCCTCCCGACCTTCTGCTGATTGATTTGTCGGCCAATATGGAATGCGGAACTAAAATAGTTTCCACGTTGCGAAGTGACAGCTTTTTCAGCGTGATCCCGATCCTGGGCCTGATTGCCACGGTTGATAATGACTGTTTGAATTGGGACAGTTGCCCGCTGGACGATTTCATTTCTCTTCCACTCGATTACAACGAACTCTTTTCCAGAATCAATCTCTCATTCTCTCGAATGAAACGCATTTTCGACAACAATCCCTTGACGCGATTGCCCGGCAACACCTCTATCCAGCGGGCGATAGAGGGTGCCATGGGTGAGCCGGTGTCGGTCTGTTATGTGGATATAAACCACTTCAAACCCTATAACGATGAATACGGTTTTTCCCATGGTGATGAAGTAATCCGCATGACGGCGCGGATCATGTTCAATGCGGTGCGTGATTCCGGTGGCGGATTCTGCGGACATATCGGTGGCGATGATTTCGTCTGCATCGTACCAAATGTATGTGCCGAAGTTGTCTGTCAGACGATCATCAAGCACTTCGATCTGATTGTGCTTGATTTGTTTGACGAAGAAACTAAAAAGCGCGGCTATTATCCCGGTTCTAATCGCAAAGGTGAGAAGGAGGACGTGCCGCTCTTGTCGGTCTCCATCGCCGTGGTTCCGATGGATATGCCAAAGTTGCTTCATGCGGCCAAGGTAGCGGAAGTGGCCGCCGAACTGAAAAAAATGGCCAAGGACTCCAACGGCAGCCGCTATGTGGTTGACCATCGCCGCAATTGACAAACAGTGATAATTCCAAGGCCGTTCAATAAAAAAGGCGTCCTCCATCCGGAGGGCGCCTTTTTTATTGAAATGATCCGGGAGTATTACATTTTATGGCATTTTCCGCAATCATCCTGAACCGAGAAAGCGTCCTTGCCTTTGTTGTGGCAGGCGCCGCAGGATTTGCCATCTTCCATCTGGGCCATGGTGGCTTTGAGCGTGCCGGATTTGAAGGGGAATATCTTGGTGTGGCAATCAAGGCATTTGTAGGCCTGGGTATGGAAGTCATGGCTGAATGCGGCTTCACCGGCCGATGTCTTGAAAGTGATCTTGCCAGGCTTCATGCCTTTGTGGCACTTGTCGCAATCGCCGTTTGATGCAAAGGCATCCTTGCCGTTGTGGCATATCCCGCAGGATTTACCCTTTGCCATATCATCCATGGTGGCTTTTCCGACAACGGTTTTATAGGGGAAGTTCTTGGTATGGCAATCTTTGCATCCGTAAGCCTGGGTGTGGAACTCATGGCTGAATGTTGCCGGAGTCACACCCTTGAGGTTGAAGGTGATCTCCTTCGGTTTCAGCCCCTTGTGGCAGCGGTCGCAGTTGGCTGTTACGGCGAATGCTTTCTTGCCGTTATGACAGGCGCCGCAGGTCCGGCCATTTTCCATCTCTGCCATGGTCACGGACTTTTCCTTGCCGGTTATGGTCTTGCCGTTGTGACAGCTCTTGCAGGCTCCGCCGGTTTTTGCAATATGGGTGGCATGACTGAATACCGCCGTGCCCAGTCCCTTGATGTTGTAGGATACCTCGCGTGGTTTACCTTTGTGGCAGCGGATGCAATCTTTTTCAGTAGCCACGCTGAACGCTTTAATGCCGCTGTGGCATGCTCCGCATGATTTGGTTTTCTCCATTTCCGCCATGGTGAAATGTTTTCTTTTTTTCAGGTTATAGATGGCGTCGTGGCAGATCCTGCAGTTGTTGTAGTATTTTTTGAGGTGTATCTCATGGCTGAATACAACCGGCTCGGAATTTTTGAAAGTGTATTTTATATCTTTTGTTTCAACGGCGCCGGCGCATATGACTGACATGAAAAACAGTGAGAGGGCCAAGCATAAGGTCTGTTTCTGCATAAAAACTGCTCCTTGCAACATGATTGAATGACATATACGAGCGCGATACTATACAGGCTGAGTCAGGGGTCGTCAATTGTAAATTGCCAGGCCCCGGAACTGCAACTAAAAGCTCGGTTTTGCGGTTGATAGGATTAGTGCGCTGTGATATAGGTTGACACTATTTTATGACAAGGTTGCCCATATGATAATGATTGATCGCATGATAGAGCAGGCATTGCTGGAGGATATTCATACCGGCGACATTACCACCAAGGCGGTGGTGCCACAACGACGACCGGCCGAAGCGCGGCTGATTGCCAAGGAGGATCTGGTGGTCGCCGGGCTCTCGATTGCCGGAAGAGTGTTCAGCCGTCTTGACCCGGATGTGGTTTTCAGGTCGAACTGTTCAGAGGGTGACCATCTGGCAAAAGGCACGGTTATGGCGACACTGAGTGGTGACGCCGCCGATCTGTTGATGGGAGAGCGGGTCGCACTCAACCTGCTTCAGAGGATGTGCGGAATCGCAACGCTCACTTCCAGGTTCGTAGAGGCGGTTTCCGGCACCAAAGCTCGTATTGTCGATACGCGCAAGACCACTCCCGGCCTGCGTGAAATAGAAAAGTACGCGGTACGGATCGGTGGGGGAATCAATCACCGGACCGGTTTGTATGATGGCGTTCTGATAAAGGAAAACCATATTGCGGCCGCCGGTGGTATTACGGAAGCGATCCGGCGCGCGCGGGCCTATATCCCACATACACTTAAAATCGAGATAGAAACCGAAACCCTGGAGCAGGTCGATGAGGCCTTGGCGGCGGGCGCCGATATCATCATGCTGGACAACATGACCCTGGATCAGATGCGCAAGGCTGTTGCTGTCATTGCCGGTCGGGCGGTGGTCGAGGCGTCAGGCGGGGTCAACCTCGATACGGTACGGGGCATTGCCGAAACCGGGGTGGATATTATTTCGGTGGGAGCTCTTACCCATTCCCCAAGGGCGATGGATATCTCCATGCTTCTGGACTAGGTGCCGGCAGACCTGCAGAACATGGATAGTTTATAGAGGTAATATCATGCACCAGAAAGCCTGTACCATCTTGCGGTTGTTTCGCGAAAAAGGCGGGTTTGTGTCTGGTGAATATGTCAGCAGGTCACTTGGCGTTTCGCGCACCGCCGTCTGGAAGCATATTTCATCGCTACGGGAACTTGGACATGTGATAGAAGCGATCCCTTCCCGTGGATATCGATTGCTCTCTTCACCTGAATTGCTTGATTCCGGTGAAATAAGCGCTCAGCTTAATACCGTCCTGGTTGGAAAGAGCATGGATTGTCTCAAGGAGACCATTTCCACCAACGCTGATGCCTTTCGGATTGCCGAGGCAGGTGCGCCGGAAGGCGCGGTGGTTATCGCCGATGCGCAAACCGGGGGTAAAGGGCGCCGGGGGCGTGTCTGGTCATCGCCGGCCGGTGTCAACCTCTACTGCTCGGTGGTGCTGCGCCCCTCGATAATGCCGCATGAAGCGCCGCAGTTGACCTTTCTTTCCGCGGTAGCCGTGGCCAGGGCCATAGAGCAGACAACGGAACTGACACCGGAGATCAAGTGGCCTAACGATGTCCTGATCGATGGCAGGAAGGTGGCCGGTTTGCTCAATGAAATGAGCGCGGAAACCGACGGAATAAATTTCATTATCCTGGGAATCGGCGTGAATCTCAATATGACGGCAGATCAGTTTCCGGATGATCTGCGCCAACCGGCGACATCGCTGTTGCTGGAATCCGGTTCAAGGGTTTGCCGGGCAGGCTTCGCCGCCACGATGCTGAATGAACTTGACAAGCTCTACGCGGAGTTTCTTTGCAACGGGTTCGATCCGGTTAGGGATGAGTGGCAGAGGCGCTGCAACGCCAATGGACGTTTGGTGTCGGTCAGTGATGCCGGGTGTGAAAGCAGAAGCGGCATATTTGCCGGCATAGATGGTGACGGCGCTTTGTTGATGCGTTCCGGGGATGGCAGGGTCGAGCGTATAGTCAGTGGTGATGTGAGGGTGATCTGAATGCTTTTGGTGATTGATGTAGGGAACAGCAATATTGTCCTGGGTGTTTATGACGGTGAGCTGCTCGTGCGAAGCTGGCGTCTGTCAACGGATAAATCGCGTACATCCGATGAGTACGCCGTGCTCCTGCACAGCCTGTTCGAACAGGCTGGACTGGATTTCCTGTCAATCAGGGCAACGATCATCGCTTCCGTGGTTCCACCCCTGACCGGGGTGATGGAAGCCATCTCGCGCGATTTCTTCAAGCTGACACCGTTTGTGGTCGGCCCCGGTCTTAAAACCGGCATGCCGATCCAGTATGACAATCCACGGGAAGTCGGCGCCGACCGGATCGTTAATGCGGTGGCCGGTTTCGAAAAGCACAAGTGCGCGTTGGTGATTGTCGATTTTGGTACCGCCACAACCTTTGATTACGTGAATTCCAAAGGTGAATACTGCGGAGGGGCGATTGCCCCCGGACTTGCAATATCGCTGGAGGCACTGTTCCAGAGGGCCAGCAAGCTGCCGCGAATCGACATCGTCAAACCGCCGCATGTTATCGCCAAGAATACCGTCAACTCTATGCAGGCTGGTATTTTTTTTGGTTATGTCGGTCTGGTCGATGGAATTGTCGAGAATATCCGGTCCGAGTGTCATGATAAATTCAGGGTGGTGGCCACCGGCGGGTTGGCGGTTCTGATCGCTCCGGAATCCAGGACCATTGATGAGGTGGACGAGTTCCTGACATTGGACGGTTTGCGGATATTGTATGAAAGGAACAGGTAGCAACCATTGTCGTAGTGACAAAGAATATTTTTCGGATATTATTGCGGCAGTGTATACAGTGCGGTTGGCGGTCGATGCTTTTGATCAAATAGAGCAGTAAATTCTATTATTGCATACAAGGAGGCAGTTCTATGGGACAGTTTGAAACCAGCAAGATCCGCAACTTGGGTATCATCGCACACGGCGGCGCCGGCAAAACCTCGCTTTCCGAAGCGATCCTCTTCGATACCGGCATGATCGATCGCCTGGGGCGTGTTGATGACGGCACTTCCACCATGGATTTCGAACCGGAGGAGATCAAACGCAAGATCTCGATTACCTCCGCTCTTGACCATTGTGAATGGAACGGACACTCAATCCATATCGTGGATACTCCGGGTTATGGCAACTTTATCGCGGATACACGCGCCTGCATGCGTGCCCTGGACTGTGCGGTGATAATCCTGTCGGCCATCTCCGGAGTCAAGGCCCAGACTGAGGATATCTGGAACTGGGCCAACGAATTCGAGATTCCGCGGATTGCCTTTGTCAATAAGCTTGATCGGGAGCGCGCCAGTTTTCTGCGCGCGATCGACGACATGGAAAAAACCCTGGGAGCCAGGGGGGTCGCAATCCAGATGCCGATCGGCCTCGAAGCCGATTTTGAAGGGGTAATCGACCTGATCGGCATGAAGGCCTGCTTCTACGCCAAGGATGGCTCCGGTAAATTTACCGAAGGAGCGATCCCGGCCGAGTACGCCGAAGAAGCCGCGCGTCTCAGAGAACATCTGGTTGAAACTGTTGCCGAGGCCTATGACGCCCTGACTGAAAAATATCTCGAAGCCGGAGAACTGACGGAAGATGAAATCATTGACGGCCTGCGGGTTGGCACCATGCGCAATACATTTACCGCGGTACTATGCGGATCCGCGACGAGCAATATAGGTGTTCAGCATCTGCTGGATGCCATCTGCGCCTATCTGCCGTCGCCACTTGACCGAACCAAGGCGGTCGGGGTCCATCCCAAGACCGAGGAGGTGGTCGAGCGCGCGCCGGACGAGAAGGAGCCTTTTTCGGCGTTGGTTTTCAAAACGACTTCAGACCCCTACACCGGCAAAATTACGATCTTCCGGGTCTACTCCGGCGTGCTAAACTCCGATTCCACTGTATTCAACTCCACCAGGGGTGTTGAGGAGCGTATCGGACAGATCTACGAGCTGGAAGGAAAGAAACAGCACCCGATCAAGCAAGCCGTTGCCGGAGATATCGTTGCGGTAGCCAAGCTTAAGGAGACAATTACCGGCGACACCCTCTGCGACGCGGCCAAGCCGATTATTTACGAACCGGCCAAACAGCTGCTGCCGGTCATTTCATACGCTATCGAGCCTAAAACCAAAGCTGACGAAGACAAAATACACAACGCCTTGCACCGCATGATCGAGGAAGAGCCGACCCTTGAGTCGCACCGCGACACGCAGACCAAGGAGTTCATTATTTCCGGTATGGGTCAGGTACATCTGGAAGTCATAGTTGAGAAGATGAAACGGAAATTCGGCGTCGAGGTATTGCTGAAAACCCCCAAGGTCCCTTATCTTGAAACTATCCGAGGAACCGCGAAGGTACAGGGCAAATACAAGAAGCAGTCCGGTGGACGTGGTCAGTATGGTGACTGCTGGATCGAGATGTCGCCGACCGCTCGTGGCGAAGGTTATATTTTTGATGACAAGATTGTTGGCGGGGTGATACCACGCCAGTATATCCCGGCGGTGGACAAGGGCATCCAGGAGGCTTGCGTGGACGGCTACCTGGCCGGATATCCTGTGGTTGACTTCAGGGTGGCCCTTTACGACGGCTCGTTTCATACCGTTGACTCCTCCGAGATGGCATTCAAGGTGGCTGGTTCCATGGCCTTCAAAAAGGCGATGGAAGTTTGCAAGCCGGTTCTGCTCGAGCCGATCGTCAATATGAAGATCACGGTTCCTGACGAAAACATGGGCGATGTGATCGGGGACCTGAACTCCCGGCGTGGCAAGGTAGTCGGCGTTGAGCCCAAGGCCAATTCCCAGATTATCCGTTCCGTGGTTCCCATGTCCGAGGTTCTTGCCTATTCAAATGACTTGAAATCGATGACCAGCGATCGCGGCATGTTCAGCATGGAGTTTTCCCACTATGAAGAGCTGCCGACGCATCTCTCCCAGAAGGTTGTTGCCGAGGCGCAGGGCGGTAAAAAAGAGTCGAATAACAATCATTAGAAATCTGGAGTTGTTTTCCGCTCTTTTGACCGGGAAACAACTCCGTTAACGCACTTATCCCGCCTTTCAGGGGATAAGATTCACAACGGAGGTTTTTCATGGATTTCAAGTTCAGCAAGGGGACGGGTGACGCCGAGCAGCAGGATGCACCCGGAGAAAAAAAGAATCAGAGTGCTCTGGTGGTGCTTCTTCTCCTTCTGGTGGGCGGTTTTTCGTATCTGTATTTCTTTACCGGATTGATCAAACCGCAACAGGCTCCCCAGCCGGTCGAATCTCCGGCGCCGCAGGTGGTTAAAATGCCGCTGCCGGCTCCTGAAAGTGCCGGCGCCGGTGCGGACAAGAACGATGCTGCCCCGAAAAGTGAACCTGCTGTTGCAAAAGAGGCGCCCAAGTCTGTGGTAGCCAAGCCTGCTCAGCCTCCTGCTACTGCTGCCCAGGCCGTTGCTGTACCGGCTGACAAGCCGTCGCCGCCGGTTTATCCGAAAGAGGAGCCCAAAAAGGACGAATCGCCAATGGCTGACGAAAAGAAAGTTCTGACTGCTACTGTTGCGGAT
>JAURXC010000107.1 GCA_030654645.1 Deltaproteobacteria bacterium
CAGCAAGGGTGGCAAAGAGGTCATGGCCATCCTGGAAAAACTGAACACTCAAGGACACACGATCATTCTGGTGACCCACGACAGTGACATCGCAGCATACGCGCAGCGTATCGTGCACATTACGGATGGACGGATAACATCAGACGAGCAGCAGAAAGGCAAAGTTGACCATCAGGCGCAGAGTGGCAAAACAATCAGTGAGATCAAGCCGGGTGTGGCGGTTCTGGGCGAATCGCTGAAGATGGCGTTACGCTCTCTCTTGAACAACCGGATGAGAACCATGTTGACCATGCTCGGCATCATAATCGGCGTCGCTTCGGTGGTCGCATTGATGGCGATCGGCAACGGTGCGAAGCAGGATGTCCTTGAGCGTATCCAGGCCATGGGCACCGATCTGTTGACGATCAGGCGGGGACCGCCGAAGATGCACGCCTCGGGCGGGATTGTAACGACTTTCCTGCCGGAAGACATGACATTCATCGACAATCTGGCCGGTGTGGCCCTGGCGGTTCCTGAAACGGAGCTGTCCTCGCTTTTGCGCTTCGGCGATCAGGATTTGATGGTCACAGCGGTCGGAACCGGCGAAGATTTTCCGCAGGTGCATGACTGGCCTCCGCAGGCCGGGGTGTTCTTCTCGGCGGAACACGTCAAGCGCTATGCCCAGGTGGTAGTGCTCGGCCAGACCGTGGCAAAGAACCTGTTCCCGGTAGGCACTAAACCGCTGGGACAGTATGTGCTGATCGGCAACGCGCCCTTCCTGGTCATCGGCGTCCTGAGCAGCAAGGGTTTGAGCCCGCGGGGAGACGATATGGACAACTCCGCCTGGCTGCCCTACACAACGGCAGGTGCGCGCATCTTCGGACGCCGTTTTTTTAACAGTATTATTGTGAGAGTAAAGCCGGACGCTGATATGTCAGTGGTACAGGTCGGACTGCATGCGCTGTTGATCAAGCGCCATCACAAGGAAGACTTTAACATTCGGAATATGGCCGAAACCATTGCCACCGCCAATGAAACGCAGAACACCCTCACCTATCTGCTGGCAGCAATTGCCGTTATTTCTCTCGTTGTCGGCGGCATTGGCGTGATGAACATCATGCTGGTGTCGGTCACCGAAAGGACACGCGAAATCGGCATCCGCATGGCGATTGGCGCGCGCAGCTACGATGTGATGTTTCAGTTTCTCACCGAAGCCGTGATGGTCTGTTTCATCGGCGGCCTGGCGGGTATCATCGTCGGTGTCGGCGGGGGGGTAATAACCTCGGCTATTGCAGGGTGGCGCGTGATATTCACGATTGCGCCGATTATCATCGCCTTCATGTGCGCTTTTCTGACCGGCATCATTTTTGGTTATCTTCCGGCCAGAAAAGCCGCGCAACTCGACCCGATAGAGGCACTGGCCCGGGATTAGGATTTTTGGAGACCCGTATGGCGATAGTGAAATTCTTACTGACAATTGCTGCAACAACGCTGATATGCGCCTGCAGTGTCGGCCCTGACTATGTCAAACCGACAGCGGATGTGCCGGCTGAATTCAAGGAAAGTGGTCCCTGGAGAGTTGCACAGCCGCAGGACGACATCGATCGTGGAGCCTGGTGGCGGATTTTTAATGACTCCAGGCTGAACGAACTGGAAGAACAGGTGGCGGTGTCGAATCAAAACCTGATAGCGGCCGAAGCAAACTTCCGCCAGGCCCAGATACTGGTGCGAGCGGCCCGTTCCGGCTATTTCCCGCAGGTGGGCGCAGGCGCTTCCGTGACCCGCGCCCGCAGCGCCAGCAAGAGTTCGGCTGGTTCAGGCAACATTTCCAATAATTTCCTGCTCTCCGCCGAAGCCTCCTGGGAGCTTGATATCTGGGGAAGAGTCAGACGCAGTGTCGAGGCCAGTCAATCGGGCGCCCAGGCCAGTGCGGCAGATCTGGAATCACTCCGTCTGAGTGCCCAGGCAGAACTGGCCCTGAACTATTTCCAACTGCAAACAGTCGATGCTCAGAAGCGGCTGTTCGAGGCAACGGTCTCTTCCTTTCAGCAACTCCTGGACCTGACCAAAAGCCGCTATGACGAGGGGGTTGTATCCCGGACGGATGTACTCCTGGCGGAAACGCAACTCAGAACAACCAAGGTGCAGGCCATGGATCTTGGAGTGCAACGGGCCCAACTGGAGCATGCCATTGCCCTGCTGATCGGCAAATCTCCGGCGCAGTTTTCCCTGCAGACTGTCAACCTGGTCATCATTCCGCCGCGGATCCCCTCCAGTCAGCCGTCCGAACTACTGGAACGCAGGCCCGACATTGCTGCGGCCGAACGTCGCGTAGCGGAGGCCAATGCCAAAATCGGCA
>JAURXC010000115.1 GCA_030654645.1 Deltaproteobacteria bacterium
GGGTTAACTGTCGGCTCGATATAGCCCCACATGACTTCGATGAGGTGAAGAGCGACAAGAAGTAATCGTGTCCAGACACAACCAGGTCAGGCCCGATCCAGCCACCCACGGAGTATAAATGCATAACAACCCGTTACTGATTGTCTGCCTTGCCATTGGTTGCGGTGCCTTGCTCGGCCGTATTTCCATAAAGAAGGTGTCTCTGGGGATTGCCGGAGTGCTGTTTGCCGGAGTCATGTGGGGCTATATCGAGCCGACAGTTAACCCCCCGGAAGCCCTCGCAACTTTTGGTCTTGCACTGTTCGTGTACGCGATCGGTCTTTCTTCCAGTAATTCCCTGATTGACGCTTTGACTCATGGCGGCTGGCGATATTTATTAATACCGCCAGTTGCCATTGGCGCTGCTTTCTTGATTGACGTATTCGCTTCGCAAATTCTGAATATTCCGCCAAGTACGGCTGCAGGTGTTTTTGCGGGCGCTTTGACCAATACCCCTTCCCTGGCCGCAGCTACAACCGCGCTTGGTCAAAGAGGAGCGGAGGCAACGCTCGGCTATGCTATTGCCTATCCGCTCGGTGTTCTGATTCCAATCCTCATGCTGTCATGGCCATTCAGGCATGAAACGTTGGATGTCGGTGAAAAGCTGGTAAACGCTGCAATCAAGGTTTCTAATGTCAAGGATCCTGGCGAGGCTGTGGCCGGTCTGCTGGAGCGCTACCTGTTATCTGTGCGATTTGCACGATGTGCGCGTGGTGACGAGCAGTTTGTCCTTTCCGGAAATTCGGTTATTGCCAATGGTGACATCGTGACAGTTGTCGGATTGACGGGTGACGTTCGCACTGCAACAGAAATTCTAGGCGTTGCATGTGAGAGCGACATAGTGAATGACAGAAGTCAACTTGATCTGCGGAGGATAGTTGTTTCAAACCCGGACGTATGTGGCAATACGCTGAGGGAAGCAGGAATGTTTCACAAATTTGAAGGTATCGTTACAAGAATAAGGCGTGGCGACAGGGATTTTATACCGAAAGCAGAAACTGTAATCATGCCGGGCGACCGTTTACGGGTGATTGCCCCACGAGATAAACTTTCAGCAATTTCTGAATACCTTGGCGATTCTTACCACGAATCCAGTGAATTCAACATACTGACCTTCGGACTCGGACTCGCAATGGGTATCGCTCTCGGAACAGTCGATATCAGTCTTCCGGGCCTTGGCACATTCGAGATTGGCCCGGTGGCGGGCTGTTTAATTGTAGCGCTGATACTGGGCACATTGGGCAGAACCGGTCCACTGACATGGTATCTGCCATACAGCGCATCAATATCACTTCGCCAACTCGGCCTGGTTGTCTTTCTGGCATGCGCGGGTATTAAGGCCGGTGGCTTGTTGCACACGGCCTCACTCGATATTTCAGCTCTTGTGTTGGGCGCCTGTATTACAACGGTGAGCAGCCTGGTTACCATTGCAATGTCACGCGTAATGGTCGGAAAGTCATGGCCGTTCATCGGAGGTCTTCTGGCTGGAGTCCAGACTCAGCCGGCTGTTCTCGGTTTTGCCGTCGACCGCTGCGGCAATGAACAGGTTGAGGCCGGCTATGCCGAGGCCTATCCGCTGAGTATGTTGTTGAAGATAGTGTTTGTTCAAATATTTCTGTTGTTTATGAAGACCTGACATGGAATGGAAAAGGAATTATATAAATGGATAGAGTTCTAATTGGCCGCAACTACATAAACCAACCCCTTTGGAAAGTGATCTTCGGTGTTCCGCTTATCTATCTACCAATTATTACGACTGTGCCGTTCGTATTGGCAGGAGTTTTTCTGATTAAAACTCATCTGAAATATATCGGCGGCATGGACATCAAATCCTATTGGGATTTTGTCCCTGCCCGGGTTTCCCATCGATATGAAAATGACAGGCAGCCTGCCATCAACATTCCCTGGTATCATCCGGCGCATTACCGCATATTCTGGGTGTTGAACTGCAAACATTATTGTCCGTTAAGTGTCGCACTCTTCAGGTACGCCACATATCTGGTTATGATTGTGGAGAACTGGTGGTGTCCGTTTGCCCATGACCGGAAACAGGAATATGCGCTTGGGGCTATCGACAAGTCTTTTTGGCATGTGGATCCGGAAGAGCTCAAAAAGCTGGACCCCGAAGATAAACGAAACACGATCTGGAATGATAAGGGCGAAGCGTAAAAGGAGATTATATTGGTTCTCGTAATTGAACGTTTTTTACGAGCCAGGTGGGATGGACCGTCCATTTTGGAACAGACCTTGATTGCAAAAGCTTATTCCCGGACAGCACGGGCGATTCGTACAATTTCCCTGGCGATATCCTCAGGAGAGAGAATAAAGTCGATACATCCGCTTGCTATTGCGCTTTCAGGCATATCCGGTTGTCCGGCCGTGTCCGGTTTCTGTGCGATGGTAATGCCCCCGGCTTCTTTTATACCGCACAACGCAGCCGCACCATCACCATCAAAGCCCGAGACAATTACGGCGATAAGTTTGCCGTCCCAGTGTTCGGTTATGGAGCGGAGAAAAACCGTAATCACATCGGGCCATCCCCTTGGTTTTGAGATCGGCTTCAGACGGAATTCTCCGTCAAGAACATGCAAATCCCGCTTTTCCGGGATGATGAACACATGGTCCGGCTTCAGGTCCAATTTTTCCGTGATCAGTTCAACCGGCATCTTTGTATGGCTCGGGAGAATCTCGTGGAGCAGGGTGGCCACTTGCCTCAGGTGATTTACTATTACGACGGCAACCCCCATATCGGCCGGCAGATGCCGTAGCAGGCGAATATAGGCGTCGAGTCCGCCGGCCGAACCTCCCACGCAAACAACAGGAAAATCTTTTTCGACACTCTTATCTTTCATCGGCAATCACTCCTCTTTCACTGCGCGGGTGCGATTCACGCGAGCTGCCGGATCCTGGAGATAGTAGTCGCTGAGGACGCGGTAGAGGTCGGGGGCGTGTTGCTGAAGGGCAAGGGGGCGGTCGAAGAACTCTTCGGTGGCCACTGCGAAAAACTCGGCCTCGTTCTTTGCTCCGTATGAATCCAGGAAGGTTTTGTGCCCATTTTCAGCAAGGCTGCGCAACCTCAGAAATTCGCGGGTGCAAACGGCCACCCATTTGTCAAGTTGCTCGCGGTCGGCCAGCGGCGGTGTGCCGTCGGCGGAGCCGTCGAGCATGTCTAGCTTGTGGGCGAACTCGTGGTAGACCACGTTATGACCCTGTTCCGGGTGGCGAGCCCCATGCAGGACTGCGTCCCAAACCAGGATCACCGGTCCCTGGGCAAAGGCCTGGCCAAGGATGGGAGTGTCAGGCTCCAGCGGGCCATCCACACGCTCGAAGACACCGACCCGGCGCTCGGGTGGCACAACGGTGGAGGGATATATCAGGATAGTCTCCACGTTGCGGTAATAATCATGGGGAAGTCCCAACTGCAGCAGGCAGGCCTGGGCCGCGATGGTGACCCGGATCTCGTCGGTGAGTTCGAGCCCGCCGCACCCCTCCCACTCCTTCTCTTCCAGAAAAACCTGCATCATCGCCTGTAACTCGGCACGCTCCGCGTCTTCCAGTAAACTGTAATGGATAACGTTCTTGCGCACGAACTCCTCCCATTCGGCGGGGAACCGGCGCTTTCGGGCTTCGGTGCGGTTGTGGTCGCGGAGCCAGTGGAACATGGTCAACCTCTCTTTCGCGGCCCGATTTGCATAGCAAATGGTCGGCGTCTCGTATTCCGCTGCTCAACATTCTTGATGGCAGCGCTGGGTTGAAACCGCAATTACTTCCGTTTCATGATGTTCATACGTCGGATACGTTCCTTTACCATGTCGAGGAGCTTTCTGGCCCAGATATATTCGGTGGCCAGTATCGCCAGGCCGATTGGAATAACAATAACCGCCGGTCCCGGTAACATGATCATGGCCACTCCGGCAATCAGCACAGTGAAGCCGAACACTATTACGATCAGGCGTTTGGCCTGCCCGATCGTTCTCAAAACAAGATGTTTCAAATTGAATTTCCTGGCTCAACCGGAAAGTACGCGTCCGGTTGGAGTTGAGGGCTGTCCGGAAAAAACAACCTGCTGTTTTGGGTGAACATCCGGATCAGTCCCTGGTGCGGGTACGGGTCACTCCGGTCAAGATTCCGATTCCGACAAGTATGACGCTTGCGATGAGCACGTAAATAGTGCTCAAGCCTGCAACAATAAGAGCCCAGGCGATGCCGCCGATGACAAAGGCAAAGCCGATCAGATAAATTATCAAGGACATGTAGTTGCCTCATTTCAGTTTTATGGGAATCGGTTCAATCTGGTGCAACATTCGCACCACCCTGAACTAGTGGCTGTAAAAGCGCTATTCCGGTTTTTTGAACAGCAAGCGCAGTTCGTTCGGGGACGTTTCCATCCGCGGGCAATCCTGCCAACTGATATGCAAGCAGCAGATATTCCGCATGTTAAGCGCATTTGTTTCCGCACTGGACGAAGAAATTGCCTCCATCGACAGAATCCAAACCGTATGCAAAATCAGAAATATCTGTCTCGGCCTGTTCCGCCACATATGACAGTTACGTTAAAGATGATGGATTTTGTTGACGGTTTCTTCCATGCCTTGCAAACCCCATTCAGTTAAACTCCTCAAAAACAGTTAGTTATACATAGGCCTGCGCTGGCATGCTAGTTGCCCTGTATATTACCGGTATATTGGGCACAAGCGTGCTTTCCGCCGATTTAATATCGGTATCAGGGTGGGGGGCGAACATGAAAATGTTTATGAAAGGTACCATTGCGCATCTGCAGGGTGACTGGACATACTCCGGAATGACTCAAGGCAATATCCGGACTCTGGCGGATTCCTTGGGAGAGGTAGAAGCGTCGGGCAGGGACAAAATCCACATCGACTGCGGAAATGTAAGTTCGTTTGACATCGACGGGCTGCAATTGCTTGAAGTCTGGATGCAGTGTGCCAGATACATGGGAGTCGAGACGGAACTGGTAAATATGCCTGACAGTTTCAAACAAGCGGTAATACGCGACAAACAGATGATGGAATTGCCCGAGGAGGGCTTACAACATGAACAGTAAAACAAAAGCATATCTCATTGGTGGCGGTGTCGGGTCACTGGCTGCCGCCGCCTTCATGATCCGTGACGGCAACATGCCGGGCGGAAATATCATGATCATGGAAGCGGCGTCCATCATGGGCGGCAGTCTGGACGGCGCAGGAGCCCCTTCGGTCGGGTATTCATTGCGCGGCGGACGCATGATGACAACCGACAACTACGAATGCACCTGGGATCTTTACAAATCGATTCCCTCCCTGAACAATCCGGACATGACGGTGTTCGACGAAACCGTCGAGTTTAATCAAAAGCATAATGCGCATTCACTGGCCAGGCTTGTTGACCGGCGTCGAGCAAAGGTTCCGGTAAGTTCGATGGGTTTCTCCATGCAGGATCGTATCGAATTGCTGAAACTCAGCAGCGCCGATGAGGATACATTGGGTACGAGCTGTATCACCGACTGGCTTTCGCCGGGGTTCTTCGAGACCGAATTCTGGTGCATGTGGTCCACCACTTTTGCCTTTCAGCCCTGGCACAGCGCCGTTGAATTCAGGCGTTACCTGCATCGCTTCATGCTGGAGTTTTCCCGGATTGAGACCCTGGCTGGCGTCAAGCGAACCATCTACAACCAGTACGACTCGTTGGTGATGCCCCTGAAATCCTGGCTGGAAGCCCAGGGGGTCCGTATGGTCCTGGATTGCAGGGTTACAGACCTGGATCACAAGACCGAAGACGACCGCTTCATCGTAACCGCTATCCATCTCATGCGGCAGGGCAAGAATGAAGTTATCAGCGTCAATGACGGCGATCTTGTCTTCATGCAAAACGGTTCCATGACCGATGCCTCCAGCGTTGGATCCATGACGAGTTCACCCAGAAAGCTGACCGAAGCGGAAAGCGGAGGCTGGCGTTTGTGGGAAAAACTGGCGGAGGGGCGGCCGCATTTCGGCAATCCGGCGGCTTTCAACAGCTGCATTGCGCAGTCCTGCTGGGAGTCGTTTACCGTCACGTTGAAGACCCCGGTCTTTTTCGACAAGATGGTCGAGTTCAGCGGGAATGAGCCCGGTACCGGCGGACTGGTGACTTTCAAGGACTCGAACTGGCTCATGTCAATTGTTCTGGCCCATCAACCCCACTTTCCGAACCAGCCTGAAGATGTGCAGGTCTTCTGGGGATATTCGCTGTTTCCGGACCGCATCGGCAACTTTGTTGCGAAGCCGATGGAGGAGTGCAATGGCTCGGAAATTCTGCAGGAACTCTGCGGGCACCTGCGCTTTGATATGAAGACGGTTAAAACGGCTAACTGCATTCCTTGCAGAATGCCGTATATCACCAGCATGTTCATGCCCCGCATGCACAGTGATCGACCTTTGCCGGTGCCACGCGGATCGAAGAATCTGGCTTTTATCAGCCAATTTGTTGAAATTCCGGATGATGTCGTCTTTACGGTGGAATACTCGGTACGGGCGGCCCAGATGGCGGTATATGAGCTTTTGTGTATCGATCGCAAGATTCCGCCCATAACGCCGCACGACAAATCACTTCAAGCGCAGTTCGAGGCGTTGCTAAAGGCGTTCAAGTGATATTGAGGCATGGGGAATAGTCACGTTTAAATGATTGTCTTGGAGGAATGTTATGAAATCCAGTGAAAAGTTCCGGGCAGAAGGACCGTTTGAGAAACTGGAGAGCGCATTCAAGGAGATTTTTCTGGAAGCGGACGACAATCCAACATTGAAAGCAGAAGATGCCGGTGAAGTAATTATCGACAGGGATAATGACAAATGGGCCAAAACAAAATTGTAAGCCAGCTACACAAATCTCAACGGAGGAAAATCCTGTGAAAAAAATTGTATCCGCAATAATCGCCACTCTAGTGGCAATGTCCATCACCACAGCAGTATTCGCCACGGATGCTGCCAAACCAGTTACACCCGCTTATCCTGCCGTGGCTTCAACTGTTTCCGGTGAAGTCCAGAAAGACGAAAAGACTTTAAAAGCCGAAGCAAAAGCAGCAAAGGCTAAAGCAAAAGCAGAAGCAAAGGAAGCCAAGGCAAAAGCTAAAGCAGATGCCACGGAAGCCAAGGCAAAAACAGAATCTGAAGCGAAGGAAGCTAAAGCAAAGACTGAAACAGCGACCGCAAAGGCAAAAGCTGACACAAAAGAAGCAAAAGCTAAAGCTAAAGCTGATGCCAAGGAAGCCAAAGCAAAGTCCATAGCCGATGCAAAAGCAGCCAAAGCAAAAGCTAAAGCAGATGCAGAAGCAAAATAAATCTCTGACCGCCTGTCTGGATATTTTTCAGTCAGCAGATGAAGATTGGTAAAGATATGGCAACGGGCAAATATGAATAACACTATAAGGAGAACGTCATGAAACCCAGTACAAAAGACCAGATTGAAGGCAAGTTTCACGAAGTGAAGGGCAAAATCAAGGAAGCCGCCGGAAAGCTGAACGATGATCCGGAGTTGGAAGGTGAGGGAGTCGGTGAAAAGATAGCCGGTAAAGTCCAGCAAAAGATCGGCCAGGTCAAAAAAGTTCTGGAGAAGTAGCCAGAACTGCGTGAAATTTTAAATCAGCAAAAAGTGACAAAGGAGAATGAAATGAACACAATATATTCAAAAATCATGGTTGGGGCGGCTCTGCTGGCTCTCTCTGTGCCGGCGCCCGCTTTTTCACAGATGAAGGATATGTCCACGAAGCAGCATAGGCCGGTGCATGGACAGATGACGGACATGGGCCACATGGGACATATGGACCGGATGGGCGATATGATGGGCATGTGCCTTGAACATGCGGACAAGCTGGGACTTACCGACGACCAGATCACGAAGATGAAGCCTGCCCATACCGAAATGCAAAAACAACAGGCCCGATTCAAAGCTGACCTGACGATTGCGGAAATCGAGCTTGCTGAAATCATGGAAGCGAAAGATTTTGACATGGAAAAAGCATCCGCCGCAGTCAAAAAAATTGAAGGGATAAAAACAGCCCATCATCTGGAGATGCTGAAGAACATGAAAGAGGTTCGGACCAATCTGACTGATGAACAGTTCAAGAACATGAAGAAGATCATGCCGATGAAGGCCGGTATGAAAAAGCCGCTCAAGAAAATGATGAAAAAATAGCAACCGGTTTGGATATTTTCATCACAACTGAATACGGTATGTATCATTTGGGCAGATACACGCAGAAGGGTGCATCCAGGTGTGCCCTTCTTTTTAAAGGGAATGTCGATAATGGATAAAGTCGAAGACAATAGCCGGTTAACAGCAACAGCCGAACTGCGCCGTCGCGCCGAAGTTCGTTTGCGTGCGAAAAGTATAAAATCGAATTCATCCGGGACCGAGGAATCAACGCAGCGTCTCGTCCATGAACTTGAAGTCCACCAGATCGAGCTGGAAATGCAGAATGCAGAGCTCTGTCAGGCCAGGGATGATGTGGAGAAAACACTGGAAAAGTACACGGACCTCTTCGATTTTGCTCCGGTCGGCTACTGTAACCTTACCAGCGACGGGATTGTCCTTCTCGCAAACCTGACCACTGCCAGTCTCCTCGGAGTCGAGCGTTCCAGGTTGCTTGGCCGACGTTTCGAACAGTTTGTGATGGATGGGTACCGGCTGATCTTTACAGGGTTTCTGGAGAAGGTGTTTGCGAGCAGAGGCAACAAGGAGTCTTGTGAAGTAGCGCTCTCGACAGAGGGAAATTCTTCGTTGATTGCGCATGTCGAAGCATTTGCCTGCATGTCAGGGCAGGAGTGCCGCCTTGCAATCATCAACATTACCGAGCGCAGGTACGCTGAAGCATTGCTGGCTGAAAAACAGCGGGAACTCGTAGAGCTCAACAGTTCCCTGGAGACGCGCATAGTCAAGGCAGTGGACGATCTGCGCCAGAAAGACCAGATGCTGATCCTGCAGGACCGCCGGGCCGTTATGGGCGAGATGATCAACAATATCGCCCACCAATGGAGACAGCCTCTGAACATACTCGGCCTTTACATTCAGGAACTGCCGTATGCCTACGAAGCAGGCGAATTCAGCAGGGAATATCTGGAAGAAAATACCAGAAAGGGCATGGAGGTGATCCAGCACATGTCCCAGACAATCGATGGTTTCAGGAAATTCTTCAGACCTGACAGGGAAATTGTCGATTTTGTTGTAAATCATGTGATCGCGCGTACGCTCTCCCTCATCGAAAAGAGCTTTCAGGAACAGGGGATCAAAATTGTTCTCGACCAGGAAGGTGACCTGATGGCCAAAGGTTTTCCCAATGAGTATGCCCAGGTGCTACTGAATATCCTGATGAACTCCCGTGACGCTCTGGTCGAACAGAAGGTTGAAGAGGCCCTGATCTCGATGCGCACTTTTACTGAAGGAAACTTAGCGGTCGTAACCATTGCCGATAACGGCGGCGGGATTGCTGGCGAGATTATCGAGAGAATATTTGATCCATACTTTACGACCAAGGGGCCGGATAAGGGAACCGGGATCGGCCTCTTCATGTCCAAGAACATCATCGAGAATCACATGGGCGGCAGGCTGACGGTGCTGAATACCGGCAGCGGAGCGGAGTTCAGGATCGAAGTCTGAAATGGCTGTAATCAGGCAGCTGTTGCTGTAATGGAATTTCCAATCCAACTATGAATAAACTGCAAAATATGAATTTGACGGCTGAACAATTCCTCGGCTTCATGCTGAGGGTGGCGCGTGGTTTTATGCGCAATCAGGGGCTCCTTTTGTCAGGAGCCGTGGCCTATTATACCCTGCTGTCGATCGTGCCGCTGTCAATCCTGGCCCTGATCGTGTTGAGTCATTTCATAGAAGAGCAGCAGTTGATCCACACCTTGTCAATGTACCTGGAAATGCTGATTCCCGGTTACGCGGCAACGTTGACCGAACAGGTGCGTGAATTCCTCGATAACCGCAAGGTGCTCGGAATGATCGGCTTTATTGGCATGCTGTTTTTCAGTTCCACCGCTTTTTCCATGCTTGAAGACGCCATATCGGTGATTTTTTACCGCAGTGTCAGGATCCAGCGGCGCAGATTTCTTGTCTCGGCAATTATTCCCTATCTGTACATCCTGGTGATGGGGGCGGGTATCGTGCTGGTGTCGTTTATCGTGGGCGCAATCGAGACTCTGGAAAGCAGCCGCTTGACGATTGCGGGCTGGAGCCTGGACCTTGGAGGAACTACCGGAGTGGCGCTGTATGTTCTGGGTCTGGTCGGAGAAGTGCTGATGCTGACCTCAATCTACCTGGTGATGCCGGTGGCGCGGGTCCGGTTTCTTCACGCACTCGTCGGCGGCCTGACCGCGGCGATTTTATGGGAGATAACCCGCCGGCTGCTGATCTGGTATTACGCCACCGTATCCACGGTGAATGTAATTTACGGTTCCATCACCATTACAGTGGTGGCGCTGCTCAGCATAGAGGTAGTCGCTGTCATCCTGTTGTTCGGCGCCCAGGTTATTGCGGAACTTGAGCGCACACCGGACGAAGCGGACGGGGAAAAACAGCCGGAATTCCATGCTTGATGCCGTCCCGGGATTTCCCGGTATGGTAAACCTTGCGTTTGCCGGGCAGCCGGGTGATAACAGTTATCATCCCTGCATCCGGATCGTGTCGTCTCGATTGAATTTAATCTTCCGGCTTGACCGGCAGTAATGTACACAGCACGGCAGCTCTTTCACAATTCCCCTGGAACGGCAGGCAAAGTTCCTATCCGGCGATACTGTCACGTGAAATCCTTCAAATGACAGAACATTCGGACAATGCAGAGAATACAGGACAAATAGTGGGCGTAGGCATACTGATCGGTTACTTCGCAAAACAGGATGAAGCTCGTAAAGCCGCGCGTGAACTGGCACGGCAGGGTTATAAGCGTATCGCTCTGATCCACAGGGGTACGGACGGAAATATCCATACCCTGGATCCATTCTTCTGGCGCAGTGCCCTCGGGGCTACTCTGGCCGCCTGCCTGTCCGGGGGAATCGGCTGGATTGCCGCCCTGCTCATGCACTGGTCGCAGCCGCTTCCGGTCTGGAACATTTCCGCTTCCCTGATGCTGATCCTGGCCTTCGCCACCACAGGTGCCGTGGCAGCCCTGTTCTGGCTGCGGCGCTCCAAGTACGGCGTTGAAGCGGAAGTCCTGCGTGATCAAACCCGCTGGCTGGTGTCCGGTGAATCGGTGCTGATCCTGCAGGCGCCGGTCGAGTCCCTGCAGCGTCCGGTGACTCTTCTGCGGGCCAGCGGTGATAATCCTCCGGCGCTGTTTGTCATGCATCCCAGGCGCGAGCGGCGGTCCGGGGTCAGGTCTTCCGAGGTAAAACTCTCACCGGCGCAGATCCTTGAACATGCCCAGCGCCATGCCAGAGAGCAGCAGGTGGACCCGCTGCCGCAACATTCCACCGAATTGCTCAGGCGTCTGAAACGATCCCGTCTGTGGGTGCGTCAGGTCTGTTCTGACCTTACCGTGGCCAGCCGCCTGGAGCAGAAAGCCACACCGGCCGCCGACTGGATACTGGATAACGAATATATCCTGGAGAGTAACGCCCGCGACGTCCTGTTGAATCTTCCCCGGCGTTTTTACCGGCAACTGCCGACGCTGGCCGCTGATCCCTACCGTGGGCAGCCCTGCATCTATGCCCTGGCCAAGGATCTGGTCTCGCATTCTGAACTTCGTCTGGACCGGGAGAATATCCTGACGTTCATCGAAGCCCACCAGTCCGTGCGGACCCTGACGATCGGCGAACTATGGGCAATCCCCCAGATGCTGCGGATCGCGTTGATCGAAAGCATCCAGTGTCTGGCGGTCACAGCGCTGGCGGACCTGCGCGAACGCCAGTTGGCCGAATTCTGGGCCAACCGTTTGATCTCCGCCAATCGCCGCGATTCCAACCAGCTCTTTTCACTGCTGGCCGAGCTTGCCAAGGCGGAGCCGTCTCCCAGCCCCTATTTCGTCACGCAGCTGGTCGGCCTGCTCTATGACGAGGCGGCCGCATTGGCGCCTATCCAGAGCTGGTTGGAGCGCACTCTCAAGACCCCTCTGAACGACCTGACCCTGCGTGAACAGAACCGTCAGACCAGCGAACAGTTGTCCTGCGGCAATGCCTTTACCAGCCTGCGAATGTTGGCCCTGCTGGACTGGCGTGAAATCTTCGAGAAGCTCAGCCGGGTGGAACAGCTGCTGCGCCATGATCCGTCCGGGATTTATGCCGGGATGGATTTCGCCACCCGTGACCGTTGCCGGAGGGCGATCGAAGATCTTGCCCGCGCTGCAAAGCAGAGCGAGGAAAAGGTTGCGGAACGCGTTATCAAGCTGGCGACGCTGGCCGGGCGTGACGCGCCGGGCGATGAACGGCGCAGTCATGTCGGCAGCTGGCTGGCCGGCGAGGGACGGGCCGAGCTCGGCCGGTTGCTGGATTGCCGTGAAACATTCCGTTACCGCTGCCTGGAACGGATCTATCGCCACCACGCCGCTGTCTATGCCTTCGGCATCATCGGTTTTACCGCGCTGATCTTTTTCCTGATCGCCCGCTTCGGGCTGGCCCCGGTATTCGACCCGGCAGCTGTCCCGTCCGCTTTCCGCATGGCTCTTTTACTACTGCTCCTGATTCCGGTCAGCCAGCTGTCCATAGAAATCGTCAATTACCTGGTTACGCGGCTTCTGCCGCCCCGACCCCTGCCGAAAATGGATTTCGAAAGTTCCGGGATTCCCGATGCCTTCCGCACACTGGTAGTCGTGCCGATGATGCTGGTGAACGCGGATACGGTGCGGGCCGAAGTGGAGAAGCTGGAAATCCGCTACCTGGCCAACAAGGAATCAAATCTGCTCTTCAGCCTGTTCACGGACTACACCGATTCACTCACGCTTTCCCGTGACGACGACAGCCACTTGCTGCGGATCGCGAGCGAATGCCTGACCGAGCTCAACCGACGCCACGAAGGCGAACGTTTTTTCCTGTTCCATCGCGAGCGCACCTGGTGCGAATCCGAGCGGAAATTCATCGGCTGGGAGCGCAAACGGGGCAAACTGGAGGAGCTGAACCGCCAGATCGACGGAACGCGGCCGGAGAATGCCCCACGCCTGGTTTATGTGGGCGACACGGATCATCTTACCGATGTGCGCTTCATCATCACGCTGGACAGCGACACCCAGTTGCCGCACGCAACGGCCCGCCGGATGGTCGAGACACTGGCGCATCCGCTGAATCAGCCACGCTTCGATCGCTCGGGCAATGTCATGGCCGGTTACACCATTATCCAGCCACGGGTAAGCCCGACCCTGCCCAGCACCAGTATCTCGATTTTCAGCCGGCTCTTCTCCGATGCGGTCGGCATCGACCCCTATACCCAGGCTGTCTCCGATGTCTATCAGGATCTGAGCGGCGAAGGATCGTACCATGGCAAGGGCATCTACGACGTGCGAGCCTTCAGCCGCGTGCTTTCCGGCCGTTTCCCCGAAGATTGGGTGCTGAGCCATGACCTGATCGAAGGGGCCCATGTGCGGGTGGGGCTTGCCAGCGATATCGAGCTTTACGACGAATTTCCCCAGGGGTACCAGAGTTACAGCAGCCGCGCCCATCGCTGGATTCGCGGCGACTGGCAGATCGCCGGGTGGATTTTCCCGCGTGTCCCCCAGGCCGCGGGCGGACGCGGCAGCAATCCGCTGTCCCTGCTGAACCGCTGGAAGATCCTCGACAACCTGCGCCGCAGCCTGTTACCCGCCACCAGCCTGGGGCTGCTGCTGATGGCCTGGCTGATTTCCCCCCGTATCGGCGGTATTGCCACGCTGGTGGTGGCTACTCAGCTGCTCTTCCACCCTCTGTCACAACCCTTCACCATGGCGACCACCCACAAGGGGCTGAAGTATTTTTCTCCCTCGAAGCTTTTGCACGATCTGTTGCGGGCCACCGCCGACGCGGCTCTGCTGCCGCACCAGGCAGCGGTGACCCTGGATGCCATCGCCCGGGTATTTTACCGTCGCCTGGTCTCCAAGCGCGACCTTTTGGAGTGGGCGGCCCAGGCAACCCATTGGAGCGCTTCCCGCAGGCAGCCGGTCTTTATCGCAAGCCTTGCCATGGGGAGCGTTTTCAGCGTCGCCGTGGCCTGGACGATCCGTAGCGTCACGCCCGCCAGCCTGCCGCAGGCCCTGCCATGGCTCGTGCTCTGGTTTCTCTCTCCGCTGCTGGCCTGGCTCCTGAACCTGCGGCCGGTCGAGCAGCAGTGGATACAGCCGCTTCCTGAAAAGGATCGCCGTTTCCTGAGACAGGTCGCCCGGCGCACCTGGCGCTATTTCTCGTCTTTTGTCAACGAGGAAACCTGCTGGCTGCCGCCGGACAACTACCAGGTCGCCCATCAAAACCGTCTGGCCATGAGAACCAGTCCGACCAACATCGGTCTCTGGATGACCAGCGTGCTGGGAGCCCATGATTCCGGCTACCTGACTCTGAACCAGGTCATCGAAAAACTGTCCGGCAGCATGGCCTCCATCGAGCGCCTGGAACTCTACCAGGGGCATCTGTTGAACTGGTACGATATCCGGACCCTGGCTCCGCTCGAACCCCGCTACGTCTCCACGGTTGACAGCGGCAATCTGCTGGGCGCCTTGTGGGCGCTGGAACAGGGGCTTGGCGAACTACTGCATGCCCCGCTGCTGGATGGCAAGGCCTTTAGCGGGTTGGCCGATTGCGGGGAAATCCTGAAGCAGGCCGCCGCGTCAGAGGGGACAACCTGCGGTTATCGCCATACGCTCGACCAGTTGCTGACCGAGTGGAATGCTCCACCGTCCGGCGCCGTCGAGTTGCTTCAGCAGCAACGCCGCCTGCAGTTTAATGTCGGCTCGGTTCTGGTCGCCTCGGAAGCCGCACCCTGGGCGGTCGAACTTGAAAGTCAGTTTTCGGCCTGGGTCAGTAACGGTGAACGCTATCTGACCTGGATGGAAATACTGGCGGAAAAAAACGATGCGGAACTCAAACCGTTGGGGCAGGAGGCACTGATAGCGATCCGCCGGGACCTGTTGAAAGCGCCATCGCTCATTGATCTTGCCCATGACCGGATCGATTCGCTCCGGTTGCTGCGCACACTTCGGGAAGAATCCGCTCCGGCTGTTAAACATCTGATGCAGTGGCTTGACCGCGTTATTACGGCCTTTGCCACGTCGCAGTGGCTGGCCGGAGAAACCCTGGCAACGGCTGAAGGGTTGCTTGGAAAAGTCCGCGAGTTGTCGGCCGGCATGAACATGCGCTTTCTCTATGACCATAAACGCAAGCTGTTTACGATCGGCTACAACGTCTCCACCGATCGCCAGGACATTTCCAGCTACGACCTGCTGGCCAGCGAGGCGCGTCTGGGCAGTTTTGTCGCCATTGCCAGGGGCGACGTTCCACTGGAACACTGGTTCTCCCTGAGCCGTCCCTACGGCGCTATCGGCCGGCAGCGGATGCTGCTGAGCTGGACCGGGACCATGTTCGAATATCTGATGCCGCTGTTGTTCCAGTGCTCCTACGGCAATTCGCTGCTGGACAAGGCGGCCCGGGAAGCGGTGAAGGTCCAGATCGATTACGGCCGCAAGCGTCGAGTGCCCTGGGGGATATCCGAGTCCGCCTTTGCCGATCTCGACCTGGAAAAGACCTACCAGTACAAGGCCTTCGGTGTGCCGGCGCTCGGCTTGAAACGTGGCCTGGAGGAACAGCTGGTCGTGGCTCCCTATGCCACGCTTCTGGCGCTGAACCTGGCGCCGCTTGAGACCGTGAAGAATCTGAAAAAACTGGCCGGGCTGGGACTTTTGGGTGATTACGGCTATTACGAGGCGATGGACTTCAGCAGGCAGTTGCAGCGTGAGGGAAAGCGCGGGGTGATTATCGAGGCGTATATGGCCCATCACCAGGGTATGGCGTTTGTGGCGTTGACCAACTTTCTGCAGGGCAACCCGTTCCCGCGCCGTTTCCATAACGATCCGCGGGTGCGAGCATTCGAGGCACTGCTCCAGGAACGCATCCCGGTCCTGCCACAGCTGCACCTTTTATCCACGCGGCCAAACGAGCCCGCGCTGCAGGGCGGGGACCTGGTCGCGCCGTCAGGCAGCAACTTCAGCACCCCCCATACGGCCACGCCCAGGAGTCTGCTGCTCAGCAACGGCCGTTACGGGCTGATGGTCACCAACAGCGGCGGCGGCTACAGCCAGTGGGGCAATCAGGAACTCACCCGCTGGCGCTCTGATCCGACCTGTGACGGGCAGGGTAACTTCTGCTACATCCACGAGTCTGATCCTGATCGCGTCTGGTCCAGCACTTATCACCCGGTGGGCGGGAAGGTTGATGATTATTCGGTGGATTTTGCCCTCGACCGGGCCGTATTCCGCCGTGTGGATAACGGAATTCACACCGCGACAGAGGTGGTCGTCTCACCGGAAGACGATGTGGAGGTGCGCCGGATTACCCTGGTAAACCGCTCCAGCCGCACCCGCCGGCTCAACCTGACCAGCTACATTGAACTTTCCCTGGCGCCCCACAACGCCGACCGACAGCATCCGGCCTTCAACAAGCTGTTCATCCAGACCGAAGCGCTCCCCGAGCAGCAAGTTCTGCTGGCCTACCGGCGGCCGCGCAGTGAAAACGAGCCGCCGCTGTTCGTGGGCCACCGCTTGACGCTGGAGCACGCCGCGGATGACGGTTCGAATCAAAATGAGTGGCAGTTTGAAACCGACCGGCGGCGTTTCATCGGCCGGGGCCGGACCCTTGCCGATCCGATGGGCGCCAGTCAAAAACTCGGCAACAGCCAGGGTTTTGTGCTGGATCCCAGCTTGAGCCTGCGGCGCGGCGTGGTTCTGGAACCGGGCCAGCGCGCCCGGCTTTCCCTGGTGCTGGCCGCCGGGGGATCACGCGAACAGGTGCTGCTGCTGATGGACATGTACGGCGATCCCCATGCTACCGGGCGGGCCATGGCTTTTGCCTGGGGTTCGGCCCAGCAGCAGTTGCAACTACTGCATATCCAGCCCGATGAAGCGCGGCGTTTTCAGCAACTGGCCAGCCATCTGCTGTTTCCCAGTCAACTGCTGCGCACTCCGGCCGAACGCCTGGAAGACAACCTCAAGGGGCAGGCGGGCTTGTGGCCCTACGCCATTTCGGGAGACCTGCCGCTGGTGCTGGTAACAATCGGCGAGGCGCGCGAAATCAGCCTGGTCCGCCAGATGCTCCAGGCCCACACCTATTGGCGGATGCA
>JAURXC010000119.1 GCA_030654645.1 Deltaproteobacteria bacterium
AGCCGATCTGGAAGGCGGTGCGCAATTCGGATATCATAAAGGCCGGAATGATTGTCAGGGTTGGGATCTCTTCGGCATTTTTTGGCCTTGGCAGTTTGGAAAGACTTACAAACAGCGCCAGATCTTTTTCCCTGGTTTGGGAGAGCATGAACTTTCTGACCGGCTTTACTGCCCGCTCCATGGCCTGTTCCTGGGTTATCTGCTGGGCCTTCCAGGGCTGGTATGCCTCTTTGTTAATCTGCTGCCAGACCGGGGTCATGATGAAAAATGTCAGAAACATCGAAAGCGAAAGTATCACCTGGTTGGATGGCGCGGATTGAGTACCCATCGCGGTGCGTAGGAATGAAAGCACCACCGATATGCGGGTAAAGGAGGTCGTCATGATCAGAAGTCCGGGCGCCAGGGACATGATTGTCAGCAGCAGGAAGATCTGGACTGTCACCGCCACGTCATTAGGCTTTGTAGCGGTTCCGACACCTATGTTGAGCGACGGTATCGGCATGGGCTCGGCATAGGCGAATGCGCCTGCCAGCACCAGCAGAGCGGTCAGCACAAACATGAAATATCTCTTTATTGGCTGCCCGGTCTTCATGTGGTCTGCCTCAAACGGGAAAGTATCGCACTAAATGCTCCCTGCTCCCGCTCTTCTTCAATCACTTCGATTTCTTCAAGCATGTCGATCTGCTTGATCAGACTAAGCCGGTTATCACTGCTCGACAGCAGCAGATACTCACCACCGACCTCGATCAGCAACAGGGCTCTTTTGGGGCCCAGGTAGCGGGTTTCCACCAGACGGATATGTTTCGATGACAGATGGTGTGTCCCCGGCAAGCCCCGCATTAATTTGCCGGAGAAGTGCCAGGTAACCAGGATCAGACCGATGACAATCGCAAGAGCTGCAATCATCTGGAGAAAGCTTGCAAGAAAGCTGAATTCGTGCCCGGCGTTGTCTCCGGCATACACAATCGAGGGAAGGAATAGAAAAAGTGCGGAGGCCGCACTTTTCACAGTATTTTCTCCACCCGCTCATTCGGACTGACGATATCCACCAGACGGACTCCGAATTTCTCGTTGACCACAACCGCTTCCCCGCGCGCGACCAACTTGGAGTTGACGAAGATATCAAGCGGTTCTCCGGCCAGTTTGGTCAACTCCACGACCGCACCCTGGTTAAGCTGCAGAATATCCTTGACCAACAGCTTGGTCCGCCCCAGCTCAACTGTTACCTGCAGGGGAATATCAAGGATGAAGTCGAGGTTCTTCTTATCCAGTTCCGTTTCATTGGATTCAGGTTTGTTGCTCACTACTGCCCCCTATTGCTGCAAATCTTGCTTATCTGAATTGCCTTGTTGCCGTGCCGGATTCCCGGTATCCCAAAATACTTCGGTACCCCTTCAACCTTGACAAGCATCTCTCCCGAGGAAGGCTTGTCGAGCATGATCGTATCGCCCGGAACAAGTTCCAGAAGTTCCCGCAAAGTGATTCTCGCATTCCCCATCTCGACAATGGTTTCCATCGGTGCTTCCAGGATCTCGGCAGAAAGACGGGAAGACCACTGCGGATCTATCGCCATCAGGTCGAACTGCATGCCCGCCTTGAGCTTGTCCCTGATCGGGTCAATGGTCATGTAGGGAATCGCGAACATAATATTGCCGGATATGTCTTCGATCTGCAGCTTGAGAGACATGGTAACGATCTGGTATTCGGGCGGAACAATGCTTATGAGACGCGGGTTCATCTCCATGCGCAGCAGGTTCATATGGGTCGCGTACAATGGCGCCCAGGCCTTTTCAAGATCCTGAAGCACATCGCCGACTATTTTTTCCATCAGTCGCAATTCGATTGAAGTAAACATACGGTTGGCAACCGGGACCTTTGCGCTGCCGGTGCCCCCCAAAAGGCTGTCCACCAGCGACAGGACCAGGGTGCTGTCAAATGATATCAGCGCCGCACCCTTGAGCGGCTCGATTATGAATATGCCCATGCAAACCGGCGAGGGCAGGGTTTGCAGGAAATCATCGAATTTGTAGGAACGTGCACCGATTTTCTTTATTTCCACCGACTTGCGCAAACGGTTCGAGAGACTAACGCGGCTGTAACGGATAAAACTGTCATAGATTATATCCAGATTGGGAACAAAGCCCTTGTGAGCCTCCGAATTGAAGAGGTCATATGTGACAACACTGCCTTCTGTCTTGGCAAGTTCCTTTTCAGGTTCAATGCGACCGTCAAACACCGCGTTGAGCAGCGCCTCGATTTCGGCTTTTGTTAGTATCTTTTCAGCAGCAGCCACGGAAATACCTACTGTACTACAAAATCAGTAAAATAGACCTTGGCGATTTTGCCAGGCGGAATGTGTTTGTTTATCGCCCCCAGAATTTCATCCTTGAGCGTATTCTTGCCCTGTACATCCTGAACATCCTGCAGGGTCTTGGCGCTCAACAGCACCAGGATCGCATCCCGAATCGGTGCGAGCCTAGCCTCGATCTCGGTCTTTACGGCCGGTCCGACCATGTCCAACTCGATCTTCACCTTGAGATAGCGCAATTCCTGCCCATCGTAAATATTTACGATGAATGGCTCCAACGGAAAGATGTTTGCAGCAGGTCCACCTGCGGCCGCGCCTCCCGCGGCTGGTGCTCCATGGCCGCCGGCTGGAGCCGCCGGAGCTGCGCCGTGACCTCCTCCTTCAACCTGGGCTGCGTCACCCTCTTTTGCCGTTTTCTTATCACCCTTGCCAAGCATCATGAACGCAACAACGCCCAGAACTATCGCAACGACCACTGCTGCGCCGATAATCATGATCATCTTCTTCTTGCCGCCGCCTTCAGCCTCCACTTCTGCTGGAGCTTGATCTTCCTTGGCCATGTGTATCCTCCCGACATTGCATGAATCGAAGTAACAAACTGCTACTATCTATAACGGAAACCGCTATTTTGCAACCATCTAAATCGCCTGCTTAATTAGTCGAATGCACCTTTATATCAAAAAGCACTGGCATTGGATATAACGTAATGAGATTTAAACCGGTTTCGAACATAGACCCATGACGTGCCAACGATTTCAAACGGACACCTGACTACATGGCTTTATAGCTTCAGATCATTGTACGATCAGTCGGTCAGGGATAAAACTTCCTGAGCTGATGGTCACCGTCCCATCTATAGCTGTGTATCCAACCAGGTTTTGGAACGCAGAATCATAGCCGCCATTTAAGGCAACTGCGATACCGCGGTTAATATCCAGGTTTTCAAAAAATGTGACTCCCATTGTTTTAATTACAGCATCCGGAGCGGCGGCGGCATAGGCAGCAACCAGGGTTCCGTAGTCAATCGCGCCTACTCTGACAGTATTATTCATAAGGAAAGAAGCTGTTGCATTACGATCTACGCCCATTGAAACAGCGCAATTGCCACTTCCCGCGCAATCACCGGACCACGACACAAAACTGGAACTTGTTGAAGCAATGGGTATTAGCGTAACCAGCGAGCCAAGGTAAAAATTGGCACTGCAACTGCCGCCGGTGCAGGCAATTCCGGAAGGAGTACTGTTGACACTGCCTCCTCCGTTACCGGCAAGGGTGACGGCAAGTTGCCTGGTAGCCGGAGCCGGTGTGCCGGTACCGCTAATAGTTTCTGGAATTCCTGTCGGGTCAGTGGCTGACGGCACAATAGCAAATGATTCCGTACTTGATGAGGCTGCCGAAATGATATCAAAACTAATCTGGGCAACAACGCCGTCCGGGATCGGAGTAGTATTTCCAAAACTTATTACAACAATGTGCAGGATCCCGTCCATTGGGCTGCTCTGACTGATCTGCTTGCCGGCGGCCACTGCAGCAGCGCCTATAGTGGCACTGACCGGGTAGCCGTTGCTAGTTTTAATCGCGAACACATCAGAGGTACGGTTAAAAATGATATCTGCTTCTATTGCAGAAATGGAAGTTCCTTGGACGTTTGTAAGCGTAACCGGAAATGACACCGACGTGCCGCTTGCGGTGGCCGGGCCAAGGTTGAGAGTCGGAGCGGCAATCGCCGGAAAGCAAATCAATAACGTCAAAAGGTATACAATTCCGTTGATTCTCACATTGCTCCTTTCTTTGTAAGATCCTCCGGGATTACTCCCGGAGGACGCATTGTTTCAAGAGCTACTACAGCCCGATGAATGTGTTAATAACCTGCTGAAGCTCATAGATCTGTACGATTCCGTCAGCATTGAGATCCACCGAACCATCCACCGGATGAGTAACCGGATCGAGCAGCATGTAAAGCGCATCCTGAACACCCTTGAGGGTTGCCGCGGCATCACCGGTTGTGCTGCCGATGTTGTTGCCCGGTTTTGAGACGACATTGACCTTGCCGTCCATGGCAGGCAATACCGGCATCTCCGTCATGTCAGCCGCATACAGATCAGTGGCTGAGTATGAGATGACGGCCAGTGGTTCACTTCCTGCGGTAGTAGCAAATGGTATCATGAATGACAGGTAAGCTATAATTCCATCAGGAAGGGGCAACGGAATATCTGTGTTCACGGGATCATCCATGATTAGAATCCGGTAAACTCCCGCAGCGGGGCTTCCCCCGTTAATAGTTTTGCCCAGTGCTGCTGCAGCTTCGGTTATATCGACACTTGGGTTGGAAAGCCTGCTGGTAGATGAATCGTAGGCGATATCAATACTCAGCGCGGCCGCCTGATGCCCGCTTGCAAAGCGTATCGGTACTCGCACGAAATGGCCGATAACGCCATTGCTGCTTCCAATGGTAATGTTTGTTGGAGTGGTTCCAGGCGTAATATAGTTTATGGTTCTGCTGTCCGTTGTAGTTGGAACGCCATCGGCTGCCGTGGTAGTAATAACATTTGCTCCGACCACCAAAGTAAATGGGTGAGAAAAACTGCCGTCGGTACTGTTTGTAGTAACTACGGTGCCATTAACATCAACCGTCGCAGTTGCAAATGGCGCCACGTTTCCTCTGATGAACAGGGTGCCGTTTGAAGTAGTGGCCGCATTCGGCAATGTTTCAAGATACAGGGCCGGATTAGTATCCAAGGGAGCCACCACATCAGCGCAATAAGCTGTCTTGATCGATTCGGTGTTTCCGGCCGCGTCTGTCGCAAAGAACTTTACGATCGTGTTGTTGGAAAAGGTGATCGGTGCCGTGTAATCGGCCAGAGTGTAAGCAGCTGTCGCACCTCCGTTTGTAGCTGTATTGGCAATATATCTTATTCTAGGCATCAGGTCGGCTGCGTCGGTAGCGGTCAGTTTTATAGTATTAGCAGCAGTACCGCATGTCGCAATGGTCGTTGGCTTTACTGAATCTATAACATATATCTCGGTTTTCACACTTTCGATGACACCTTTTTCGTCAATAGCAAAAAATTGTAGCGTGGTAGTTGAATTCATTACAATTGGCACAGAATATTCTTGTGTAGGTTCGGCATAGCTGACTGTTAACTCAGGATACCGGCTCGTAACTGTCACCACTGGAGTTGATCCGTCAACCGTGAAATATATAGTAGTTCCGATACCATTTGCGGAAAGCGCAACCGTTTGTTGAGTAGTAAATATTCCGCCTTTGGGCGATGCGGTAGTTGTCAGGGTTACAATGGTGTAGCTCTGCTCTTTGATCGACTCTATATTACCGGCCGTATCAACTGCAAAGTACTGGAGTTTTGTAGTACTGCTGATAGAAATAGGCACTGTATATTTGGTGGATGATGTTGTCGGGGCCAAGCCGTCAGTGGTGTAGTAAATAGTCGCCTTTGGGTCATCACTTACCAGTTCCACCGATTGAATGGAGGAGTAAGTCCCTCCTTGAATGGAAGCGGTAGTCACCGGCGCCACGGCATCGATCGTGTATATTTGAGTTCTTTCCACCTCTTTATTGCCGGCCGGATCGATTGCAAAATACATCAGTGTAGTTGTTTTGCTGATGGTTATCGGCGCAGTGTATTTTGTCGAAGAGGTCGTCGGTGCAATGCCGGTCGTGGTGTAGTAGATGGTCGAGTTCAGGTCGTCCGGTGTAAGTGTTACCGTCTGTGGCGTGGCAAAAGACGCTCCGGTTGGCGATGCGGTTGTGGTGGGCGCAACGCTGTCAATCGTGTAGATTTGTGTTTTGGTTTGTTCCAGGTTGTTGTTGGCATCCTTTGCACGGAATTTCAGGGTTGTACTGGCTGCAATGTTGATGTGGAGGGCCGGATTGTATTGGGTTGAAGCTATCGTGGGATCCGTGCCATTCGTCGTATAGTAGATAATTGCGGAGGAATCATTGGAGGCCAGGGTTACAACTTGTGCGCTTCGGTACGAGCCTCCTGCTGGCGACGCTGTCGTGTTGATTGCCACGATGGTGTATTTTTGTGACTGGAGCACCTCTTTGTTCCCGACGGCATCCACCGCAAAGAACTGCACATTAACCGTGGTCAGCGCGCTTGTTACGGGAATGTTAAATGGCGCAGTGTATTTGTTGGTAACAACCGCGGTCGGGGCGGTTCCCGTGGTGGTGTAGTAAATTGTCGATGTTGGAGTGTTGGAGGTCAAGGTGACTGTCAGTGCCGATTGGGCGGAATAAATTACCCCGTTGACCGGTGTGGCGTTGATAGTGGCCGACGTGCTTGGCGCGGCTGTATCAAAGACATAGGTAGCTATGTTTGTGGCTTCCTGATGATTGGCCACATCAACTGATGTGTAAGTGAGTGTCGTTGTTGCCGGGCCCGAAATTGTAATGGGTCCGGTATAGGGAGTAGCAGCGCCTCCATTGATTTTGTAGCTGATGTTGGCTGCCTTGCTGGCTGTCAGGGTAACGGATTGGGATGTCGAATAGGTGCCACCAGGAGGAAATGCGGTGGTGATGGCAGAAACGCTGGCAAACACCTGGTCAATCAGGTCATTGCCGGAATCGGCGATATACACGGTTCCAGCTGCGTTGATCCCTATGCCCATTGGATACGAGAGCGACGGGACCGGCGCGACCGGGACCACGGCCGCATTCTGAGCAGCACTGCCAGTCCGGGTGGAAATGACTCCGGTGGTCAGGGATACTTTTCTGACACAGTTATTCATCGTGTCCGCAATATAAAGGTCCTTGCCGTCCGTGGCAACACCACTCGGTTGATTGAACTGGGCAAGCGTGGCCAGCCCTCCGTCTCCGAAGAATCCGGCGGTTCCGCTTCCGGCTATGGTTACGGAAGTTACCGAAGCAACAAGGGCTCCGCTTTTGGCAACCAGTTTCACGATGCGGTTGTTGCCGGAATCAGCAATGTACAGGTCTCCGGCAGGGGCGGGGGCAATGGCTATGCCGTAGGCGGTCAGGGTGGTGGCCTTGCCGTCACCGGCAATGGTACTGATCGAGCCGTATGTAACAACACCGGTAGTGGCAATTTTAACTGCAAGTGCCTTCCTGATGCGATAGTTGCCATTATCGGCAATGAAAATATTACCCGTCGCATCAATCGCCACACCTGTCGGACTGTTCAGGCTGGCAATATTCGAAAGCGCGCCATCGCCGGAAAATCCGGCAATACCGCTGCCCGCGATGGTGATTATCCTGCTTGCGGTAGTAATCAGTTTTGTAGTCGTGTCGGCAACTATCATGTGGACACGGTGATTACCTGTATCCGCAATATATACGTTGCCATTCGCGTCTACCGCCACTCCGGACGGAGCATTCAGTTGTATGGTTGTGTCCGCAAGGGTTGTATTCAGGCCGGAGTAACCGGTTGTTGGTGTAAATCCGGCCGTTCCGGTACCAACAGTCAAGGTGGCGGCGCCGGCGGCGGTCGCCATGATGACCTTGTTGCCTCCGGTGTCGGCAATGTAGATATTGCCGCTGGAATCGGTTGCCACTCCGGTGGGCACTGTGGGCGACAAGCTAGCCACCGTCTCGATTGTATCCGGTGTGCCGGAAATGGCATTTCCAACTGATCCAACCAACACCAGCGCCTGGATGGTCAGGTAAATATAAACCGAACGATAGAAAAGCATAATCCCCCCAGTTATAAATTCTAAATAAAGCAGTTAAACACGACACTGGATGCAGTGTTTCACCGCCGGTCATCGTTTTTCTGTAACCGCAAACAAAAAGCGGGATGAGCAATTTTCAACTCATCCCGCCCGGCTACGCGATATTACCGTTTGAGGTTCAATACTTCCTGGGTCATCTCGTCCGCGGTTGTAATTGTCTTGGAGTTGGCCGAATAGGCTCGCTGGGTCAGAATCATCTTGACGAACTCGGTGGCCATATCCACGTTGCTCTGCTCAAGGTTGTTAGAAAACAATTTTTCCTGTGATGGCAGATTGGTGGCCGAATTCCAGGTAGCACTGTACAGAACTGTAGCGGAAGTGACACCGGTCGCCGGGTTGTTGGCTTTGAAAAGCGTTCCGCCGAATTTCTCCAGTTCGCCTGGGTAGGGAACCCGCAAAGTGGCCAGCCTGGTTGCATTTGCCGCATTGGTGTCACCGCCGGCGACCGGTACACCGGCAACGGCGGAGTAGTAAGCAACGGTGCCGTCACCGCGCAACATGGATATCTTGCCGTCGGTGTCAATGGCGGTAATCTTGATGATGTCAGTATCAGCCGGCGGAGCGGCTGCTACCGGAACTGTTATCGGATAGCCGGCTGTATCCAGCAGGCGATAGCCGTCCGGATTTGAAAGATACAAATCAACCGGCGGGGCCACCGTTGTGTCAGGGGTAAGCCTGAAAGCACCGGCCCTGGTATAGTACGCCTTTTCCCCGGTAATGGCAGTTCCCTTGGGGTCTGATGGTCCGGCCAGCGCAAAGAAGCTGTCTCCCTGGATGGCAATGTCGGTCACGTTGCCGGTACTTTCGAACGAAGATTGGGTAAAGAGGTTGTCAATCTTCTGGATGGTTGTACCATGTCCCATCTGGGACCGGTTGGTGGTCGGCGTGGAAAGCATGTCGGAGAAAAGTGTGCGGGAACCTTTGAAACCGATTGTGTTCACGTTGGATATGTTGTTGCCGATTACGTTCATTCCCTCGGCGTTGTTAAGTAATCCGCTGACTCCGGTAAAAAGCGCTGATGTAATACTCATTGTGATGCCTCCTGTTGTTTTTTTTGAGTTGGTGTGAGAAGCGCGTCAATCGGTCGGCGCTTCGCGGGCTTCCTCAAGGAGGGCCAGCCCTGCTGATGGTTGATTTGCTAAATAATCACTGCTGAATCGATATTCGTAAAAACATTGCCTTTCATCTGCATCTTGTCCAAGGCGGTCACGACGGTACGGTTCTTTACGCTGACAACCAGCGCAGCGTCTCCCATCATTACCAGTGATTCCTTACCGCCTTTTTGGGCGACACTGTTAACTGCTCCTTCCAGGTTTGCAAGATCATTGGCCGAGAAAGTAATATTGCGGGCCCTGAGCCTTTCCTGGGCATGTTGCGAAAATTTGACCTCCTGTGACGGTGTTTTTTGATCCAACACCCTTGCAAACGGCGAGTCGGAAACCTGACCGGATGATGGTTTCTGCGGCTGCGGACGTTCTGTTCTGCCGGGTTGGACCGGATTTGGAAATAATATCTGGTCTATCATCTGTTGTTATACCCCTTTTACGCTGATGACATCGGACAGAGAGATCGTTGCTGCTCCGATTGTCAACAAGGGAGTGCCGTCAACTAAAGAAACCCCGTCGATACGGCCTGCTGTATAGGTTGTCGCTATAACGGTTGATCCATCGGCTGTAGTCCCTTTTACGGAAAACGTGTAGGCGCCGGCCGAAAGGAGATTGCCGTTACTATCGCGTCCATCCCATGACACTGCAGAATCGCCCTGGTTTAGTGCGGTTGCGGAAATGGTCCTGACAACATTTCCGTTTGAATCGCTGATATCGATCTGAGCCGAATCAACCGCAGCGGAGAGATTGAACTGCATGCTGGCGGCCGAAGTGCCGTCAAACGGGATCGCATTTCCATTGGCCTTGACATCTTTTCCGATGAACGACACCGACGACATTGTTGCAGAGTTGTTCTGCGATGTCAGCAGGTTTTGAAGCGCGGTGTTTGTGTTGTACGACTGCTCGACCAGAGTCAATTGTGATAGCTGGTCCAACATTGCAGTGGCGTCCTGTGGTTTCAGCGGATCTTGGTATTTCAGCTGCGCCACTAAAAGCTTCATGAAGTCATCCTTGTTCATACCTATGGATTTTTTCATTGCCGCGGCAGCCGCGGTTGTGTCGGTTGTTGAAGTTACACTGGTGACCATTCTTTCCACCTCGCTTTCAATAATGGATGTCGAGCATGGCATGCTCGTTTTTTGCCTGATACGCCGCAGGGTTTAAAGTAACGTTCATCTGCGGAAGGGCATAACCACCTGTTGAAGCCCACAACTGCTGCTGTTTCTGCCTTGCCAGTTCTCTCCAGGCATCCTGGTTTTGTCCTGGGTTTCCGGTGCCACGACCATTTGTGGTAACGTCAAAAGATTCCACGGTTATGTTCTGACGGGCCAGAGTTTCCTTGAGAGAATCGGAATGCTGCAAAATTGCATCCCGCACGGTACGGTTTTCGGTCACAATTTCAACCGACAAGCGCTGACCCTGAAGATTCAGATTCATCTTCAGTTCACCCATATTTTCCGGTGACAGGGTCAATGTAATCTGCTGATTCCCGTTTTTTACCTCGTGCTGACTGAGGCGTTCCCGGACTTGATGCACAACCTGCTCCGGAAGATCCTGTCGGGATTGTTCCAGGTTGAATCTGGAACCATGCACTGAAGCAACCGGCTGGTTTTCCGATTTTGTTTGTGCATGAACCTGGTGAGCCAACATCTGATTATCCGGTTTTGGACCGGTTCCGGCTTGATCGCCATTACTGCCCATTGAATCATCCGAGGTCAGCATTACTTCACCAGACGGGACAATACTCTGAACTGCAGCCCCATTTTCTTTTGCAGAAGGCTGGGATAAACTTATCTTGGCGTTTTCGCCATCGGTACTCGGGTTAATCTGAGTTGCCGCTCTTCCGACCATCTGCTGTATCGTTACAGATTGGGAGTCCGAAGAGGCTTTCTGCTTGTTTGTTTCGTCTGTTTTTGCTACCGAAGCGCCGGAATAAGTTTCTTTCAGGGTAACTTCGGGGTGAATCTTACGTACCGAGCCCGCTTCCGGACCGGACGACAATACCGCTTCCGACGTTTTGCCATTCTCCTGCGCTCTTGCTGCAGTAGTTGGGGTTACTATCGTCGTTTCTGACTTTAATGCAGTTACCGTTCCAAATTCAGCAGACTGTTTTTGAGACGGTTCAATATCAAGCGATATTATCTGTTGCCTCAAAGCGGTGCTGGTTGATGCCGAACGACTCGGTTCAGTTGAATGAGCCTTGGAAACGGTAATCGGCCTGGGCAAAGTAAAAGTGAACTCGGTCTCAGACTCGGATGATGTGCTGATTGCACTATTGGGCAATCTCGTCTCCGGTGAAACTTCCGATAGTGGTTCCGGGACAGCCACATCTTGCACAACCGGCTTGGAGTCCTCTTTGCCAGGGGCTGATTCCAATCGGCCCTGGTGTTGCGGAGTAACCTGTAGCACCTGTTTGGATATTGACTCGACTTCATTTCGTACCGGAGCGGATTCCCTGCCCGGCCTGGTTTGAAGCCCGGTTGCTACCTGAGTTAAATCCTCTGCTAAATTTATTTCCGGGTTCCTTTGTACTTTGTCAACATCATGATTGGGCTGAGTGTTGACTGACGGCATTCCGTCTGGCTGTGGCCGGGAAGCGGCCTGATTCTGTCCGGACAATTCTCTGGTTTCGGTATTGGCCGGCATGAGAGGTCTCTCCTGACGGGCCGTTTCAGGTTTAGCTGCAACAACTTCCACTCCCGGCGTAGTTACAGCCTGGGATGGAACTGAGGCTGGCTCTGCCGGTTTTGCAGTTATTACAGGTGCGGCCTGTTGTGTTGCGGCTTCTTTTGCTGGTGTTGATAAAACCGCAGGTTGCTTCAACGGTTGCTCAGGTGCTGCAACTGCGGGACGGTACATTTGTTCGGCAGGCTTGACAACCGGTCTGTCAGTCGTCTGGCTTGCAACGGATTCCAGCCGGGTAGTCTGTTGCTCTGGCTGGACGGTCCGGGTGTACTGTTCGACGGACTGGGTTACTGATGGTTGCCGCTGTTCCGAAGAGCGGAACGTTACGGGGGCCTCGGTTTTAATTATTGGCTGATTGGTTACGGCAGCCTTGGGTTGTACGTTCTGTACGATGTCAACTTCCTGACGGGACTGAGTGTTGACTGACGGCGTTCTGCCTGGCTGTAGCCGGGAAGCGGCCGGATTCTGTTCGGACAATTCCACTTTTGGAGCATTGGCCGGCATGAGAGGTTTCTCCTGACGAGCCGTTTCAGGTTTCGCTGTAGCAACTTCCACTACCGGTGTCGTAACAGCCTGGGATGGAACTGAAGCTGGCACTGCCGGTTTTGCAGTTATTACAGCTGCTGACTGTTGTGTTGCGGTTTCTTTTACTGGTGTTGACAAATCCGCCGTCCTAACAAACGG